>JACQZE010000001.1 GCA_016207885.1 Nitrospirota bacterium
ATCCCCGAATGTCTCACACAATAAAGACAGAGCTGTTCTGAAAGGTTCCTTAACAGCCTTCTCCCCTCCAGGCAGATGGTAAGGATGAAGATGATATAATCTTTTGAAACCTGAATATGAAACGATCATCACCTCGCTGCCCCATACAGTCTTGTCAATTCCATAGCCTGTCCCGTCAAATGCAAAGCCTATCACCTCTTCATCCGTCTGAATATCATTTTCAGCCATGCAGGAAAGCATATGCGCGAAGTGGTGCTGGACCTTAACAAGTTTATCCTTGTAATACTTCTCCCCAAAGACCGTGCTGAAATACCCAGGATGCATATCAGCGACAACTATCTCAGGCTTGATATTGAAGAGCCTCAGAAAGTCATTGACCGTCTCTTTATAGAACTCCATTGCAAGAGGCGTCTCAAGATCACCGATATGCTGAGAGAGATAAACCTTGTCATCCATCCCGACAGCAATGGTATTGTTCATATAAGGGCCAAGCGCAAGCACCGGCCTTTTCAGTTTAAAGGGCAATATCACCGGAAGGGGAGCGAATCCTCTCGACCGCCTTATAGGAACCTGCCTTTCAGAAACTATCCTTACAACCGAATCGTCACACCGTCTGACTATCTCCCTATTATGCGTTAGAAAATAATCAGCTATACTTGCAAGCCTCTTGAATGCGTCATCTTCATCCTTCGCGATCGGCTCATCTGAAATATTTGCGCTCGTTGCAATAAGAGGCCTCATCAGCTTCTGCAATATTATGTGGTGAAGAGGTGTATACGGAAGGAACGCGCCGATGGTCTCATTGCCGGGAGATATTGAATCAGGAAGCCTCGTCCCATTCTTTTTTCTGAGAATGACTATCGGCCGCTCGACAGAGCGCAAGGCGCGTTCTTCAAGCATGCCTACATGCGCCTCAGCCTTTACTGATTCAATGTCAGCGAACATGACCGCAACCGGCCGCTCTTCTCTCTGCTTTCTCTCTCTCAGCCTCTTTATAGACTCTGCGTTTCCTGCATCACATACAAGGTGATATCCGCCTAAGCCTTTTATGGCAATAATGTTGCCTTCTTTTATAAGTTCAACGCATTTATTAACGGCATCATCTTTCTGATACTCAAATCCCCCCATCCCCCCCTTTTCTAAAGTGGGGTTTATTAAAGTAACGGAAGGCCCGCAGACAGGACAGGCGTCAGGCTGGGCATGAAACATCCTGTCTTAAGGATCGCTGTATTCCCTTTTACAATCAGCGCACATCCTGAAATCCTTCATGGATATATTCTTCCTGTCATAAGGAATATCTTCTATGATGGTAAAACGCGGGCCGCAGTTAGTGCAGTTGGTGAAGGGGTAAATAAACCTTCTGTTGCCTGTATCAGAAATATCTTCCAGGCATTCATCGCAAGCCGCGATGTCAGGCAGGAGAGAGACTTTTATATCACCTGTATCATTGCTTTCTTCAATTACAAAATCTTTAAATCCCTTATCATGCAGAAAAGAGTGCCTTAGGCTGAATATCTTAGAGAGTACCGGTTTCTCTTCCTCAATGCGGATAAGAAATTGTGTGAGCAGAGGCTCCTTGCCTTCAACCTCGACAGCAACTCCGCCTGCGTCATTGAAAACATAACCCTTCAGCCCCATCTCTTGTGCAAGCCTGAAGATGAACGGCCTGAAGCCGACGCCCTGCACAACACCTGTTATATTGATCTTCAGTCTCATAAAACTTGCTCCACGCAATATATTATATAATTACCAATGACAATTTATGAGAGAGGGTTAACCGGCAGATGAGACTCATACTTTATTACGCGCCGTCATTCTGGTTTAAGACACATAAAAAGATACTTGACGATGTCCCTGACCATGAAATGGAAGAGACTGTCGAGAACGCGGTGGTCGTCTTTTATCAGGCAGAGGAAAACGACTGTGAGAAAAAGAGCAGTGTAGTATCCAAATTTGTAAAGAACATAAAGTGGGTCGCCGGTAAGTTTGATACCAAAACCATTGTACTCCACTCCTTCAGCCACCTCTCCATGTCAAAAGCAGCGCCGGAATTGACGAATGAGATTATCACGGATGTTAAGGAACGCCTCTTACGAACAGGCTACGCTATCACTGAAACGCCTTTCGGATACCTGAATGAATGGAAGATGCATGTCGCGGGCGAGTCACTTGCGAAGGTATTTAAGGAGTTTTAGTCAGTGTCTGTTTATAAACCCTGCTTTTTATCCGTCATTCCCGAAGTCCTTAATCGGGAATCCAGAGTTTCCAATATGTTCTGGATCCCCGTTTTCACGGGGATGACAAACAAGAGACATTTATAAACAGACTCTAACTCGTCCTGTACCAGATATTGCATGAGCCTTCCTGTGACACCATGCATGGTCCTGTAGGACTTTGCGGAGTGCATGCCTTTTTAAATAGTTTACATTTAGAAGGATAGGCTTTGCCGAGTATCACATCTCCGCAGATGCATCCCGGTATCTTTGCTTCCTTGACCTCTTTAAGTTCAAAAACCTTTCTCGCATCTTTTGCTGAATATGCACTCTTCAACTCAAGCCCTGAATCAGGAATGTAACCTATGCCCCTCCAGTTCACGCTTGAGACATCGAAATATTTATGCATTATCCTCTGCGCCTGCGTGTTGCCTCCCGGCTTTACAACGCTGCTATAGACATTAGTTGTCCTGGCAACGCCGTCTTTAAGCTGTCTCAGTATATCAGCAATGCCTAACAAAAGGTTCTCTGCTTCAAAGCCTGCTACAACCGTAGGGATTCCATATTTTGAAGAAAATACATTCCACGCATTTGAACCGACTATGGCAGAGACATGACCCGGAGCGATGAAACCGTCTATGCCGATATCCGCATCTTTCACAAGTATCTCCATTATCGCAGGGGTCAGCCTGTGTGAGCTTAAGATATAAAGGTTATCAGGTATGCCCATTTCAAGTATCGCAGCAGTCGGCGCGGTTGTCGTCTCAAAGCCTATTGAGAAGAAGACGATCTTTTTGTCAGCATGATTCTTCGCGATAGTAATAGCTTCAAAAGGCGAGGTGATCATCCTGTAGTTCTTTCCCATGCTTCTTATCGACCCGATCTTTGACGGAACCCTCAGCATGTCGCCGTAGGTCACGAGAATAACATCATCTCTTTTTGAAAGGTTTACAGCATTGATAATATCGCTCTCAGGGCAGACGCATACAGGACAACCGGGGCCGGGAATAAGTTCAAGGTTTTGAGGCATCAAACTCCTCATGCCTGAAAATGCTATGGTGTGTTCATGCGAGCCGCAGACATTCATTATCTTAATCTTGCGGTCTTTGGGAACGAGTGAGTGGATGTGTTTGATTATGTCTTGAGTTATGCTCACAGTATACTGTTTATGAGGGAGAGATTAACGATTTTCTTCCCTGAGTTTGAACCAGAAATCTTTTGGAGTGATTATCACGATATCTTTATGGCTCTTAAGGCACAGGAGGTCATCATCTCCTGTTATAATGAATTTTGCTTTTCCACTTAAGGCTGTAGCTATAATATTGTCATCATCCTTATCCCTGCAGACAGGTTTTTCAATATCTGCCGGAACAACTATCTCTGCCGTATCTCTTAAATAGGCATCTATATTTTTCACAATATTCTTCGGGAGTTTGATCTTTTCAACAAGCTTTTCCCTGATCTCTGAAAGGATAGATTCGCTCAATATTACCGTATGCTCAGAAAGGCAGACCTCGAAAATCTCAGCGCATAGGCCTCTTGAGGCAAAGGCTGCGATAACGACATTCGTATCCAGTACCACCCTCATGAAATAGCCTTGAATATATCCTCATCCGTCAAAA
>JACQZE010000002.1 GCA_016207885.1 Nitrospirota bacterium
ACGACATGGACTATAAAGGCAAAGAACCTACTGCCCGTTTCTTCAGAGCAAGCCTCGATAACGGACGCATGAAGATTGATGAAAAGGAGGTGAGACCGTGATTTTGCAAGCTCTCTACAATTACTACGATAGAATGAAAGATGTGTTGCCATCAGAAGGATTTGAGCAGAAAGAAATTCCTTTCCTAATCATAATTAACCAAGAGGGCGAGTTCATTAATTTGCAGGATACTCGAACTCCTTTCGGTAAAAGACTGATAGCAAGGAAATTTGTTGTACCCAAGGAACACTCGCGATCAGGGAAGAATGCATGGCAGGCAGCAAATCTTCTATGGGATCACTATGGTTACGTTCTTGAAAATCCCAAGTCAGATACTGACAAAGACAAAGAAATGGCTAAGAAGCAGCATGGAACCTTTATGTCTCAAGTGCAAACACTTGTCAAAACATTTCCAGAAGACCTTGAACTTCAGGCTGTCAGGCAGTTTTATGCGGGAGAATACTACAAGAAAGTTTTTGATCATCCGTTATGGCAAGACTGCAAGAAGATTAATGGCTGTAATCTCAGCTTCCAGATTAGCGGAGAGGATCGCCTTATTTGCCAGAATGAAAATGTTTGCTCTTTTGTTTCAAAAACTATTGAGATCGAATCCGATGATAATGACGACATTCCCGTGACAAGTGATGTCGAAGGTATTTGCATGATTACTGGCAAACGTGCGTCAATTGCCCGATTGCATCCAAGAACGCCTATAGCAGGTGCAAAAAGCAATGCCAAGATCGTATCCTTTCAGAAGAACATGGGATTTGATTCGTATGGTAAACAACAGAGCTACAATGCTCCCGTTAGCAAGCAAGCTGCCTTTGCTTACACAACTGCTCTGAATTATATGCTTGCTAAAGATTCACGTCAGAAAATCTATGTAGGTGACACTACTACTGTCTTTTGGGCTGAAAAGAAACATGAGATCGAAGACTGGTTTACAGATATCTTCGGCGAACCTGCTAAAGGAGATTCCGATCAGGATAATGCCTCTATACGTGCTTTGTTTGAATCTATGAAAACGGGAGCCCCGCCTGTAGCGTGGAATTTAAATCAGTTCTATGTTCTCGGACTCTCACCAAATGCAGCTCGAATAGCTATTCGCTTTTGGTATGCTGGAACAGTGGCTGAGGTTGCGACAAACATACTGCAACACTTTAAAGACATTTCTATAGAACATGCTCCACATTTTTCCGAATATCTTTCTCTGTTTCGATTGCTCAAATCAACAGCTTTATTGGAAAAGCCTGAAAATATTCAGCCTAATCTCGCTGGTGATTTCATGAGGGCGATACTTGCTGGCACACCCTATCCTGCGACGCTTTTATCCTCGGCGGTAAGGAGGATTCGGGCAGAGCATGAGATAACATATCCACGCGCATCACTTATTAAAGCCGTACTTGTCAGAAATGCACGATTCTATAAAACGGAACAAACAAAGGAGGTAGGTATGTCATTAGACACAAGTAACACCAACATTGGCTATCGTCTTGGGCGGTTATTTGCTGTCCTTGAAAAGATTCAGGAGGAGGCAATCGAGGGAATTAACGCAACCATACGTGACAAATTTTACAGTTCTGCTTCCAGTACACCGGTAACATCCTTCCCGCATTTAATGAAACTCAAAAACCATCATCTATCAAAACTTGATAACAGAGGGCGAGCCGTTAATCTGGATAAACTGGTCGGTGAGATTGTTGACGGAATCCAAGCCGAAACATGTTTCCCCGGTTATCTCAGTCTTGACGATCAGGGGTGTTTCGCAATCGGATATTATCACCAGAGGCAGGATCTTTTCAAAAAGAAAGATAACAGCTAATTAATCTTAATTTAAGGAGGAATAGAAAATGAGCAATCCAATCAATAACCGCTATGACTTTGTATTATTCTTTGACGTTAAGGATGGCAACCCCAACGGTGACCCTGATGCAGGCAACCTGCCGCGTGTTGATCCTGAAACAGGACATGGGCTTGTGACTGATGTGTGTTTGAAAAGGAAGGTAAGAAATTATGTGCAGCTTTCTAATGAGAACAAGAGTGGCTATGATATCTTTGTGAAAGAAAAAGCGATACTCAATAAATATATTAGAGAAGGATATGAAGCATTAGGAATTAACCTTAACGAACCGCCTACAGACAAAAAAGACGGAGACAAGCGTAAAACCAAAGGCGGCGCTCAAGGCAGCGAAGTCGAGAAAGGACGGCAGTATATGTGTAAGACATATTATGATGTAAGAACTTTTGGAGCCGTAATGAGCACAGGTGCGAATGCTGGACAAGTTAGAGGTCCGGTACAAATGACTTTTGCTCGATCAGTTAATCAGGTAGTTCCTCTTGAACATGCTCTGACTGTTTGCGCTGCTCGTTCTGAGGAAAAAACAATAGAAGAGCAAATTGGTATTCAAGGACGAAAGTTCACCTTGCCTTATGGTCTATATCGCTGTCATGGATTTGTTTCTGCTTCGTTTGCAGCTCAGACAGGATTTAGCGAAGATGATTTGACACTCTTTTGGAAAGGGCTTCTTGAAATGTTTGAGCATGACCATTCAGCGGCGCGCGGGCAGATGGCAACGCGCAAGCTCATTGTATTCAAGCATGACTCAAGCTTGGGCAGCGCCCCAGCGCATGAACTCTTTGACAAGGTTAAGATTACACCGACAGATAAACCTGCCCGTGATTTCAGCGACTATGCGAATAATATCACTATACCGACTCAGGCAGATATGCCGACGGGAGTAATATTAGACGTTAAACTTTAAAAGAGGGGACAACACCAAATGACTAACCCAAAAGAACACCCGCAACTCATCCCGCCGCATGGCGGGTATCGGGAGCTACAGTCTTACAAAATGTCGGAGATTGTTTATGACGCTACAATAGTATTTTGCGACCGCTTCATCAACATCCGCTCGCGCACTCATGACCAGATGGTGCAGGCGGCGCGGAGCGGCAAGCAGAATATCGCTGAAGGCAGTATGGCATCGGGTACTTCCAAGAAAACCGAGTTGAAGCTTATTGGAGTGGCGCGGGCGAGCCTTGAGGAGTTGCTGCTTGATTATGAGGATTTTCTGCGGCAGAAAGGGCTGCCTCTCTGGACAAAAGATAATCTGAAAGCTGGTGAAGTCAGAAAGCTTTGCTACCAGAAGGATAGGTCTTACGAGACTTATAAGACTTATGTTGAGGCTTCGCCGCCGGAAACGGCGGCTAATGCTCTCATCTGCATGATTCATCAGACAAACTACTTGCTTGATCAGCAGTTGAGGGCGCTTGAAAAAGATTTTTTGAATGAGGGCGGATTCACGGAGAGGCTTTATTCGGCGCGCACGAAAGCGCGCAGAATAAAGAAATAGATCACATATGACTTATACGACTTATAATTACGCTGAAGACGATCTCATACAGCTTTCAGCCTTGCAGCATCTTGTCTTCTGCGAGCGGCAATGTGCATTAATCCACATTGAGCAACTGTGGTCTGAAAATGTACTGACCGCCGAAGGCAAAATCATGCATGAGAAAGTTGATACGGCAAACAGGGAATCAAGGGGTAAGATTCGCATTGAGTACGGTGTGCCGATGCGTTCTCTTCGACTCGGGTTAATCGGCAAGGCGGATGTGGTGGAGTTCCATAAAAAGGACGATGGGTCGTGGCAGCCTTTTCCTGTCGAATACAAACGCGGAAAGCCGAAGCTCGATGATTGCGATAAGGTTCAGCTTTGCGCTCAGGCTATATGCCTTGAAGAAATGCTCAATGTCGAAATCACCGAGGGCGCGCTATTTTACGGACAGACCCGGCGCAGGGAAGATGTTGCCTTTGATAAGGCTTTAAGAATCGAGACAGAAGAAACAGCGAGAAAGGTCCATGAGCTTATCGCATCGGGCATTACCCCGAAAGCCGAATATTCGGCAAAGTGCAAAAAATGTTCTTTGCTTGAATTGTGTTTGCCGAAGGTTAGCAGGAAGGCAAGTAAATATTTACTGACTGCGATTGAGGAGGAATGACAGCACTGAAAGATTCCGGACAAGCCGGAATGACAAGATTGGTAAAGCTCAAGTGAAGTAGGAGAAAGGAAGCCCATGAAGAAAAAGAAAGAGCCTGTTTCTGAGAAAGGCGAACTTATTTTATATCAGACGGAGGACGGCAAAACCAGGCTTGAAGTCCGGCTGCAGGATGAGACTGTCTGGCTGACTCAGAAGCTTATGGCCGAGTTATTCCAGACAACTCCTCAAAATATTACCATCCACCTTAAAAACATTTATAAAGAAGGCGAATTGGATGACTCGGCAACTTGTAAGGATTTCTTACAAGTTCAAAGTGAAGGGGACAGACAGGTAGAGCGTAAGCAGCAATTTTACAATTTAGACGCAATTATTTCTGTGGGCTATAGGATCAAATCTCATGTTGCCACGCGCTTTCGTCAATGGGCTACTCAACGGCTTCGTGAATACATTATCAAAGGCTTCACAATGGACGATGAGCGGCTGAAAGAAGTCAATAATATCGGCTCGGATTACTTTGACGAGATGCTTGAACGCATCAGAGACATCCGGTCGAGCGAAAAGCGCTTTTATCAGAAGATACGGGACATCTATAAACTTGCGGCAGATTATGATCCGACTGCAGAAGAGACGCTCGAATTTTTCAGCATTGTCCAGAACAAGCTGCACTTTGCTGTTTCCGGTAAAACCGCGGCAGAGATAATTTCTGAACGGGCGGATGCCTCAAAGCCCAATATGGGATTGACGTCATGGAAAGGCGCAAAAGTCCGCAAAGGCGATGTGACCATTGCCAAGAATTACCTGAATCATAATGAAATCGGGCATCTCAACCGCATTGTTGAAATGTACCTGAATTATGCAGAAGACCAAGCCAAACGCCGCAGGCAGGTCTTCATGCGCGATTGGCGGGAAAAACTGGACGCTTTTCTACAGTTTAATGAGAGGGACATCCTTACTAATGCCGGCAAGGTAACCAATGAGATAGCTGAAAGGCTGGCGCTTGAGCAGTATGAAATTTTTCACAGTAGCCGGCTCTCAGCCGAGGCGCGAAATGAAGCCCTTGCCGACGATGAAGAACTGAAAAAGATAGAAGCAGCTATTGAAAGAAAGAAGAAACGGGGACGCAGCAGGTAAACATTTATTGAATATTATAGAAGAATGAAAGCATCATACCGTCATTCCCGCGTAGGCGGGAATCCAGAGAAAAAGAACTGGATTCCGCATCAAGTGCGGAATGACAACTAAGGACAACGTATGAAGAAACATCTCAAGCGGGATTGTCTGCTTCGGACAGGTAAGCTGCAGTCCGTTCCTGATGGGGTTTTGCGCTGAGAACGGTGTGGCTGTAAGCCTTCTCACAGAAAACGGGAGATTCCTTGCAAAGGTTCAGGGGCCTGTGTCCGGCAATGTCCTTCTGAGGCGTGAGCAGTACAGAAAAGCTGATGACCTTGCGACATCCGCCGATATTGCAAAATCTTTTCTCAGTGGAAAACTGCTGAACAGTAGAGCCGTGTTACAGCGTTTTGTGAGAGATCATCAGAACAAGCCAAATGCTGACAGGGTGGATTCTGCATCCAAATTTATTGATTCATCTTTGAGGCGATTGCAGAATAAAATATCTTTGGATGAGATAAGAGGCATTGAGGGTGATTCGGCTCATACCTACTTCAGCGTTTTTGATCATCTCATTACAAGCCAGAAAGAGGCGTTCACCTTTAACGAAAGAAACAGGAGGCCGCCGCTGGACAACGTGAATTGCCTCCTGTCATTTTTATACACGATTGTTATGCATGATATGCGTTCAGCGCTTGAAACCGTGGGGCTTGATCCTGCGGTAGGGTTTCTGCACAGAGACAGGCCGGGAAGGTATAGCCTTGCGCTGGATATGATGGAAGAATTCAGGCCGTTCCTTGCAGACCGGCTCACTCTTTCACTGATAAATCTTTGTCAGGTGCAGGACAAGGGTTTTGAAAAGAAAGAAAACGGGGCCGTATTGATGGATGACGAAACAAGGAAGACTGTTCTTGTTGCCTATCAGAAACGCAAGCAGGATGAGATATTGCATCCCTTTCTCAATGAAAAGGTGACGATAGGCCTGCTCTTTCACACGCAGGCACTGCTGATGGCGCGGTATCTGCGCGGCGACATGGATGCATATCCGCCGTTTGTGTGGAAGTGATTCTTGGAGTAACGCCCCCAACCCTCTCTTAATCTAAGAGGGGGCGAAGGGGGAGTTATATGTGAGGTATTTTATGTTTGTACTTGTAAGTTATGACGTTTCGATAGAAGAAGGCGGACAGCGCCGCTTGCGAAGAGTGGCGCGTGCATGTATGGATTACGGGCAGAGGGTTCAGAATTCTGTCTTTGAATGTATTATTGATCCCGCTCAATTGACAGTTCTAAAACAGAGACTGATTGAAGAGATTGATCCTGAAAAAGACAGTCTGAGATTTTATTATCTCGGCTCTAATTGGAAGCATCGAGTGGAGCATGTCGGGGCGAAAGCAGGCGTTGATCAGGAGGGGCCTTTGATTATTTAAATTGTTTGCGAACCTAATGCACACACACATTTCCGCATAGATTCGCAAGATATGAAATTGGATTATAAAACATGACCATAAGCAAAATGTTCTTTGATAACTTTATTATTAGCCAGAGCGGAAAAGAGAAGTTCGCAAAAAGAAAGCAATAAGTAGTTAGTTTTAAATAAATTAATTGCAATGATGTCGCTCCCCGCGCGGGAGCGTGGATTGAAACGGATAACAGGTTACCAGATTATTAACAATATCGGTCGCTCCCCGCGCGGGAGCGTGGATTGAAACGTTGTTGTGTTGAAATTTCTTATATATGAACTTTCGTCGCTCCCCGCGCGGGAGCGTGGATTGAAACGTCTTATATGATGGGCGAATACGCGGCTCGCTTAGTCGCTCCCCGCGAGGGAGCGTGGATTGAAACATCACCGGCCTCCAGT
>JACQZE010000003.1:300000-514766 GCA_016207885.1 Nitrospirota bacterium
CATTTTTATTATCGCCGTCTTCCCAGTCAAGAAGCGATGCCTGAATATGCCTTCTTCTCTCCATGAACTTCAGCGCTTCAGGATATTGCTTCTCAAAATCAGGGATACTCTTTTTCAATGATTCGATATTCAGGCCTATCTCATCAGCCGCGAGCCTCCTCCCCTTTCTGGATGTCACGCTCCCGCTGTGGACGCGGTACTTCGCAAGCGGTTTATCAATATAATCGACCTTCCATTTGTAGCTTATACGCAGGTACGCGTCATAATCACCGGATAAAGTGAGGCGGCTGTCGAAAAAGATCTCAGGGTCTTCAATGGCATCCCTCTTTATCATCACCGTCTGTGTATTGATAAAATTGCTAAAAAGCAGTTTATCGAAGATCTTTCCCCTGACAGGCGTCACAACATCAAAAAGCCTCTTTTCCCTGCCTTTTTCATTGAAGAGGATACAGTCGCTGTAGACAAGCCCTACCTCTTTATCATTTTCAAAGAGAGAGAGTTGCTCCTCAAGCTTTTCAGGCAGCCACATATCATCACAGTCAAGAAAGGCTATGTACCTTCCGCGCGCCTCTTTAAGCGCGAGATTCCTCGCGGCATAAAGCGGAACAGTTTCCTCTCCTCTAAAATATCTCAATCCTTCGCCGTAGCTTTTTGCTATATCAGCGCTGTTGTCGGTCGAGGCGTTGTCCCAGAATATTATCTCCCAGCCCTTGCAGGTCTGGGCGTAAACGCTCTCGATCGCTTCACGAAGGTATTTCGAAGAGTTATAGCAGTTCATTATTACGCTTACCGCAGGCGATGATTCAGAAGTGTCAGGAGTTGACATGGCTATGATTTTTTGTCGTCATTCCCGCTTTGTCGGGAATCTTACAGAAAATAAAGAAAGATTCCGGGCAAGCCGGAATGACAGCATTCAGTTATTTATTTACCGGGTTCAAAGTCGTAAGGAATTCTTTTATCAGTAAGCGGAATATTGACAGACTCTTCAGGGTCATGGGGCAGGTCAGTGCAGTTGGCTATAAGAGACGGAGATTCGCCCAAAGGCATAAAGGCGTACCATAGCAACGGCGGCAGGCGCAAAAGCTGATAATTGTCCACGCCTATCTCTGTCTCCTGTATGTTGCCTCTGGTAGGTGAAGCATCCCTGTCGTCATAAATAACGAACTTGACGTTTCCTGAAGGAACCGCGAAGTGCTGTGTCATCCTGAGATGCTTCTTCCATCCCTTGATATGGCCGGGATTGACGGTTGAAAAATAGACCTCTCCGAACTTTTGGAACAGGCTGTCATCAGACCTCAGCATATGCATCACGCTGCCTCTCTCATCAGAGAAGGCCTTCAGCGGTTTAATCAGCACGCCGTCGATCATGACTATTTCCTTCTTATCCACGGGGCATTCAGTTCCATGCCTTTTTTCATGTAAAAATCTATCTGCGAAGATGCGTGATCAAAGATATCATCTTTTTTGCCGTAGTAGCGTTTGTACCATTGCGCTGTTAATCCGACAACTTCATCAAAGGTGAGTATCGCATGCCAGCCGAGCCTCTTCAGCGCCTTGTCGCATGAAAGCTTCAGAAGCTGTGACTCTTTTATCTTCCCCCTGCTGCTTATGTGCTCCCATTTGGCATCTCCCCATGAATCTGCCAATGCATTGACCAGCTCGCCCACGGATTTTATGACCTTGCTTTCAGGGCCGAAGTTAAATGCTTCACCGGCAAGCTCATCAGGGCCGGTAATCAAACCTGCGCCTAACCAGAGATAGCCGCTCAAAGGCTCCAGAACATGCTGCCACGGCCTTGTCGCCTCAGGGTTTCTGCATGCCGCCTTTTCGCCGGTGCTCCATGCCCTGACGCAGTCAGGTATTATCCGGTCCTTTGCCCAGTCGCCGCCGCCAACAACATTTCCTGCCCTTGCAGTGGCGATCTTTGCCGAGCCTTTGGAATTAAAACAGGATTTAATATATGCATTGCAGGCTATCTCGGCGCATGCCTTTGACGCGCTGTAAGGGTCGTCTCCGCCGAGGATATCATTCTCGCGGTAGCCCCACTCCCACTCAAGATTTTTGTAGCACTTGTCGCTTGTGATGATCACCGATGCCTTCACGGATCCCGTGTCTCTGATGCATTCAAGCACATTGACGGTTCCGCCTAAGTTGGTGTCAAAGGTCTCCTTCGGCTCATTAAATGACTTGCGCACAATAGCCTGCGCGGCAAGGTGAAAGACTATCTGCGGTTTAAAATCTTTGAATACTTTTTTCAACTCTCCGATATTGCGGATATCGCCCTCATAGTGCCTTATCTTCCCGCGCAATCCTGTCACTTCAAAATTACACGGCTCAGACGGAAGGTATAAAGAAAATCCCGCGACATCAGCACCGAGCTTCAAAAGCCATTGGCTCAGCCATGAACCTTTGAATCCGGTGTGGCCTGTGACCAGTACCCTTTTGCCTTTGTAAACGCCGTTGAACGCCTCAATATCTTTAAGCCGTTTTTTCATGATCATCTCCAAAGCTTCCACGGCGGGCTGCCCGCATCCCATAGCCCGTTAAGGTAATCCCGCTCCCTTGCAGTGTCCATACACTGCCAGAAGCCTTCATGTTTATGCACCTTGAGCTCGCCTTCAGACGCGAGCTTCTGAAGCGGCCCGAACTCAAAGTCGCAGCCTTCATCAGGGGTCAGATAGCTGAATATCTTTTTATTGAACATGAAAAATCCGCCGTTTATGATCCCGGTGCTTAACTGCGGCTTCTCTTCAAAACGGGTCACGGTCTCTCCGTCAATCACCATCTCGCCGAAACGTGAAGGCGGGTGCACGCCTGTGACCGTGCCTGTCTTCCCGTGCTTTGAATGGAACTTCTCAAGCTTCTTTATGTCAACCGCGCTTACGCCGTCGCCGTATGTCAGATGAAAATCCCTGCTCTTTATATATTTCTCAAGCCTCTTTATTCTGCCTCCCTTTAAAGTCTCAAGCCCTGTGTCTATAAATGTGATCTCCCAGCGGGACTCGTCGCTCGCCCCGTGTATCTGAGGAGATTTTTCCGGCCTCATCTCAAGCGTAAAATCGCTTGACAGGACGCGGTAATTATAAAAATAATTTTTTATGTAATCGCCTTTATAGCCCAGCGCCAGTATGAAGCGGTTGCAGCCGTAATGAGAGTAATGCTTCATGATGTGCCACAATACAGGCTTGCCGCCGATCTCCACCATAGGCTTGGGTTTTGAAACGGTCTCCTCGCTTAAACGCGTGCCTTTGCCCCCGCATAATATCACAACATCATTCATCGTTCACCTCTGTAATATTCTATTGTTTTCTTCAGGCCGTGCTCAATGCCGGTCCGGGGCGACCAGCCCAATATCTTTTTCGCCAGGCTGATGTCAGCGTACAATTCCATATTCTCGCCTTCCCTGTACGGATAAGCTCCCCATAAGGGCTTCCCTCCGCCGGCGGATATCATCACTTTCTCCACTATCTCTCTGATCGAAACAGGCGTGCCTGAGGAGATGTTGATAATATGCCCATTTGCATCCGGAGTCAACGCCGCTGTTGTTATCGCGTCAGCCACGTCATCGATATAGCAGAAGTCCCTCAACTGCCTGCCCTCGGATGTCCTGAACTCTTCATTATTGAGGCATGCCTTTATTATCTGCGGGAGAAACCTCTTCTCATCCTGGCCCGGCCCGTACACAAGGAAAAACCTCAGAACCGCTCCGGGAAACCCTTCGGTATCAGAGAGCATCTGTATGAAATGAGACGCCGCTGTCTTTGCCGCGGAATACGGCGAGATCGGCCTTTCCCTCATCTCCTCGCGCTGAGGCGCGGGCGCGCCGCCGTATTCGTCACTGCTCCCTATCTGGACAAACCCCTTGAGGCTCTCCCTGTCAAGACAGTCGATCAGGTTCATGAGCCCTGTAAAATGCGTTTCGATCAGCCTTCTTCCGCCTTTAAAATAATGGGTATGGTCGATATAACCGCTCAGGTTAAATACATATTCGAAAGATCTGTTATCAAGAGCCCACTGCAGCTCCTTCTTGTCTGAAACATCGGCACGGATATATTCAACATTCGTGGCTGATAATTCTTTATCTCCTTCGTCAATGCATGTGACAAGAGGCGTATGCTTAAGGCATCTTTGCGCGAGATGCCCTCCTATGAAACCTGTGCCGCCTGTTATCAGAATCCTGTCAGTGCTTTTGAAGTTATTCATGTTCAAATAATCTCCTATAGGTAATAACAGGGTTGTTCAGGCCAAGCCTGTTTCTCATCTCATCAGGATCAACCTGACGCCCTGCGATCCCACCGAGGGCCTTGGACGATACATCCATGTGATCCAATTTCTGAACGCCCTCTATACCGTCGATGTCAATGTACTCAAGGTAGTCCGGATGCGTCAGCTGTATCACAGGCCGGCCCATGATAAGCGCCTCTTCCAGGACCGTTGTGCTCATGCCTATGACCGCTGAAGCATTCTCTATATCATCCCTAAGAGATGTCTCCTTTGATACGATTATAATACCTTTTTCACGGCTTGAGTGTATCCAGCTTTTTGAGCTGCGGCTCAGGTCTGCAAAAGGATGCAGCCTCAACCTGAGCGGAAGATCTTCATTGGAAGCAGCGGCAATCTTTTGAAGCGCGGCAATCAGGACATCGTTGTCAAACCTCGCAAGCGCGCCGACGAAGAGAAAGTATCCGCCTCTTTTATCACTTAGGGAAACATTTTTCCAGTGCGCATACCGCGCGCTGCATCCCAAATAAAAAGAGGTGTTTTTGTAATATTGCTTCAGGATGTCAGATACTCGTTTGCTGTATACGTACATCACATCGGGAAGCTTCAGCCCGCTTTCAAGCTCATCCGGAAGGCAGAAGTACCACCTCTTGCCCCGGCTGAAGGCAGCGTGCTGTATCGTGTACCCTTTGCAATTATATCTTGCCGCCACTCTCCACACAACCCTTGAGTAAAAATGCATCTCATGTATGCAGCCGATCTTTTTTATTTTATGCTTTTCAACTATTTTTGATAAAGCCTCTTCAAGATAGTAATCATGCAGCCACTGAAGGCTCAAGGCCCATTCAAGCCACTTCAGAAGCAGCAGGCTCTTTTCAAGCCTTCCTCCCTTGATCTCCAAAAACGCCGACATGCCGCTCTTTATCAGGATAAACGACATAGCCATCTTCTCTGTCATCGGCAATTCATTGACATCTACGGGATTCTTCCCGCAATCCTTCTTCGGCCCGAAGACGAATAACGCGTCATCTGCTTCAGTTTCAACATATGGTGTTTTATATTTACCGTCAGGAGTTTCCGAACCGCACATGGATGTGATGACCAGGATCGATTCTTCTATCGTTCCGTAGATGGCATAGCCGAATGATCTCGGGCTTATCAAAAGTTTCACAATGCCCTTTATAAAAGCCGCACCTGATGAGGCGATCGATCCGGCAAAGAGCCTGAGGCTGTGCCTTTTTCTGTAGCCCGGATGCCATAACATGCAGAGGTCAGGGCTCCGCGCGCTCAAGGGAGAGGCGAAGATAGGGGCTGCCAGTTTTTCCGGCGCTGAACGTACAGCAGCGGCAATAAACCGGGCGGAAAGTTGTTCAAAGGAGAAGTCCGGCATTTTATGTAGTTACAAATTAAGGCGAGAATGTTTCAGTTTTGGAATCTTCAACAGGCAGGCTTTTTAAAACACCTGCCGGATTCCCGCCTGCGATAACATTGGACGGCAGATCCTTCACGACCACGCTGCCTGCGGCTACTATGGAATTATCTCCTATGGTAACGCCTTTCAAGATAAGGACGTTCATTCCTATCCAGACATTTTTGCCTATCCTGACCTCTTTGTCATTCTCATAACCCATATTGAGCGCCCTGTTATGAGGCGGCCACGCGGCATGAAAATCCGAATCAACTATTATCACGTTCGGGGCGATTATCGTGCCGTCGCCTATTTCGACAAGGGTGCTCCTGCATGTTACGGATGTGCCTATCAGTGCCACATTGTTTCCTATTGCTATCCTTGAGTTTCTGTATGCCTGGAGTTTACATTTTGAATAGAGCGCTATTCCCGAGCGCACAGTGTCGGAAACTATCCACGCGTTGTCGCCGATGCTTATGATACTCTCAGGGCTCTTTGAAATAATTATACGCCCCCAGCATTTCAGATTTTCCCCGTATGTGAAGCCGCGGTAAAGCAGCCTGTAAAAAACAAAAGAAAAAAAACCTCTCCATTGAGGGATCAAATATATAAATACCTTTTCATAGAGTATCCCGGGAAGCTGCCCTTTGAAAAGATATTTTGTAAACTTATTTATAAATGCGGTCATGATCCATCCTGTTTGAGAGCGAGGATGACATTGCACGGCGCCAGGGGCTTAAAACCGGAAGGCCCTGCAAGATACCCTGCCGCATTCCTCAGCATCCTTTTTATGGTTCCTGACAGGCCATAATATCCATGGTACAGAAGCTCGGAATAAAAAGATTTGAATCCCGCCAGCTGAAGCTCCGCCTTTATCAGTTCCACTGAATAGTTCCTTACATGCCCCATCTTGTTCACAAAGCTTCCGCACTTCCCGCAGACAAAGGTATTGTTCTTAAGGTCCTCAAGAGGCACGCTGACTATCAGCACGCCGTCGTCTTTTAATAATCTCCGCGCCTCGTTAAGAAAATCAAAGACCCTGCTCGGGACAATATGCTCAAGCACTTCAAGCACAAGTATATAATCATACTTTTCATTAAGCTTATCTACGGTAACATTTAAAAACTTCTGGCCCGGATATTTAGCCGAAAGCCTTTTTATGACCTCAGCTGAAAAATCTATGCCTGTATAATCCGCAGCCTTATTCTCTTTAAGAAGCATAGGAAGAATTTCTCCCCATCCGACACCGATGTCCAGTATCTTTTTATCAGCGTCAATAAGTCTTGCCGCCTTCTCCAGCCTCTTTATGCGAACCTCGGGAACGCTCTCCATCCCGCTCAGGCTGTCCCATTTCTCAGAGGTGCTTATGTCGCCAAGTTCGGGATAATCCCCTGAGTATGTCTGCCTCAGATCTTCAAGCTTCATTGAGGCCGCAAGCTCCCGGCGGTAAATATCAGCGGCAAAGACATCTCTCTCTTTAGTTATCATATCCGGGCTATAAAACGTCAGTATAAGTTGTGGAGACCTTCTTGACCCTCTCCTTTATATCGAACTTTGAGTTATATACCATCACGTCAGACTTGTCCGCGTTCCTCTGGTCGCAGTCCTCGCAGATAAGGCCGCTATTTTTGAAATTGCCTGATGTGTGGCACTTTACAATCTTCTTAAACATCGGTGATCTGAATATATCTTTAAGTGATTGCGTCTTAAGGTCGCCCAGCAGCAGCTCGCCGTTAAAATCAAAACAGCACATATTCACGGTTCCGTCAACCTGAACCTGAAGCGGGGTATTGAACGGGCGGCCGCATGTCTTGAGCTTCTTCTTCTGCACATTCCTGTAGCCTCTTCCGCCGGCCCAATTATGCGGGCGCCATACCTCCAGCAGGTCAGCCTTACCAGACCAGTAGCCTATCCATTGCTCTGTCTCAGAATCATTGATCCCTTCAACAACATTATATGTAAGCAGAAGCTGTGTTGATCTCTTCATCTTTGAGATCTTTGTGAGGTTCTTCTTTATTTTCTCAAAAGTCCCGGCGGCAAGCACCCTGTGCACCTTTTTATATGACTCAGGCGTATCTCCGTAAAGGCTCACCCTTATGGAATCCAGGCCGTGTTCTTCAAGCTCCTTAAACTTATCGACCGTGAGAAAAAAGGCATTCGTGAGCATAAGCACGGTAAAGTTCTTGTTTTTGGCATATTCGATCTTTTTGCCGAGGGACTTATCCAGGAGAGGCTCTCCCATGCCGGGAAAGGTCAATGTGTCATACTGGCCTGACTCTTTTCTTATTTTGTCAAAGAGATCCTTAAAGAGCTTCAGGCTCATCGTCTCTTTCTTTCTCGTAAGCTTTTCTCTGGGGCAGATGATGCAGTTATAGTTGCACCTCGTTGATACTTCGACCCTTATCTCATTGCTCTTGGGTATCATTTGTTTATGTCCTTCCCTTTCTGATTTAATGCGTCGCTGAAAGCATGTATCATTCTCTCAGCATAGTCATTTATTGTAAACCCTTTTTGAACATGCAACATTGCTGCCTGTCCCATCTCTCTGCATGCTACATGATTATTATACATATATAATATCTTCTCCTTTAAAGCTTCCGCATCCCCCGCCTGTATAATAAAACCCTCCCTGCCGTGCTGAAAGATATCCTCTGCACCTGTATTTTCTGTTGCTATTACCGGCAGGCCGCACGCCATCGCCTCCACGATCACTTTGGCAAGCCCCTCCTCAAGCGACGGCATGACAAAGACAGAACCCTGAGAATAATATTTATACAGTTCATTCTTTTTAATAAATGTGATGGATTTGAAATGCCCCTCATACTGCGCCAACAGAGGTTTAATATCATTCAGCACACCGCCTATGAGGCAGAGTTCAGCATTCTTCATCTGCAACTCCCTGAATGCCTTCAGCAGATAGTGAGTCCCTTTTTTTATGCATGACAGCCCGCAGTAAACAACCCTGAAGACGTCATCCTCTTTTTTTACCTGCCTGAAATTTTCCATCCTTATACCCGAAGGAACAACAAAGAGCTTATCGGCAGAGATGCCTCTTTCTGTAAATGTCCTGCCGGCAAATGATGACCTTACTGTAATATGATCAGCCTCTTCATACTCCTTCAGCCCCTTCTCAACAATGGCGGAAGGATTAAAGCTGTATCTTATCCCGAGCCTGTCATATTCTTCTTCCAGTATCCGGCTCTGGTTCAGTATATGCGTATTCGTAGTGTCAAGCATCGTTGCCATACCCGATGCCTTTGCCTTCCTTATGGTGTGAAGGGCTATCATGCTCTCAGCCATTACGATGTCTGAAGCCCTGCCGATCTCGCCAGCAACCCACTCATCTAAATATTCATTCAGAAAAAATGATCTCGGGCTTTTAAACGCAAAACCAACGCTGCTTCTTGCCTTGCGCAAAAGAGAATAAGAGAGATTTGTCCTTACCTTCTCTATGGCAATATCCTGTTCATCCTCCTGCCTGCCGAATATATTTGCAAGATACGGATGCTTGCGGCTGTAAATAGGAATGAAGATGGTATCAAGCAGCCCTCTTGAGTCAAGCTCACCCGCGAGTTCTATGACGCGGTGCGTTCCTCCTGTGGATGATATTGTTATCTTCATTAAAAAGGCCTGATATAAATTAAAGTGCTATGCCGGTGAAGTTTTGAAGAGTATCCCTGATACCTTTGCAATCGATGCCTTTGTCAATATCTTTGCCCTCATGCCCACCAGAACGAATAGGACTATATAAATCAATTTTGCCGCGTAGAAATAAAGACGGCCATGTCCAATTTCCCTGAAATACAAAATAGTCAGCATCGCTGAGATTATAAGCGCGTACATCGATATGATCGTCTTCCATTCATATTGTATCCTGTAGAGTTTCTGCCCTATATATGTAAACATGAAATTCATTGCTGAAAGGCTTGCCATTGCTGAAAAACCTGCGCCCGCCAGGCCGTATCGTGGTATTAAAAATATATTCAGGACTATATTGATAATAGTTGAAACTACAGTCACCGGAAATATCAAAAACGGCTTTTTGCTGTACTCATACTGCACTCCGACGCTTTTGCCGAATGTCTGCGTGGCAAGCCCGGCGGCAAGAATGACTATTATGTTGATCGCCCCGTAGTAGGATGGCGGCGCGATTATGTAGATCACTTCCTCTGCAAATAATATCACCAGCAGGAGCGGCATCAGCACCATAAAGGAGAAAACAGAAAAGAGCCTGCCGACATCTGATGATGCCTTATCTCCTTTATCAAATACCTCTTTGTATATAACGGGCCGGAAGGCCATGCCTGCATTGCTCATTAAAACATCAATGGCATTTGTGATAGTCTGGCCGATGCTGTATACACCGGCCACAGACATCGAGAGCATGGCGTTAAGCATGTATTTGTCAAAGAACCTGTTTATGAAGCCTGTGAAGGATTTCGGCAGGACCTGGAGGCCGTATTTTATATTCTCAACAAGCAGCTTTCTGCTGAACCCCGGCTTCACACTTCTGTTGAAATGAAATGCCATGGCAAGGTTTGATATCAAAGAGCCGGCAAAAGAGCCGTATATCATCCCCATATAGGACATCTTGAAATACCAGACCAGAATGAGGCTCAGGAGAACACTGGTCAGTACCTGCAAAAACACGAATGCCGAATGAAGCGCAGCTTTTTCCATATTCTGATAAAGCAGGAGATAAAGCTGGTTAACCTGCCCGAGGTATGCTGTTAAGTAGGAGATGAATACGGCCGATCCGTAAACAGCAGCTCCGGTCACAAGGACTGAGATAAAGTCTTTAGCGAAATAGACCGCTGCCGTTGAAGCAACGAACATTGTGAGAAGGTAAAGCTGTGCCGAAAAATAAAGCATATTCAGTTTTACTTCATCTTTGCGATACTCAAAATAATATCTTGGAACGGAAGACGGAACCCCTGCCGTGACAACGGCAACAGCGATAGTCGGAAAGGCAAGCGCCAATACTATGACCCCGAAATCATCCGGCGACAATAGCCTTGTGAGTATCGGCAATGTCAGGAGATTCAGCCCGTATCCGACGAATTTAGGCAGAACGTAGATGAATATGTTTTTGATCTGTTTCTCTGATAATGACATGGCGCGGAGAATGGCCCGGATTACCTGTAAGCGTAAACAATAAGGCTGTAGGGTTTGTTCCTGTAAAGATGATAAGGCGGTTTTTGCGCGGCATGGATAATGTACCTGAATCCCTCTCCTTTTAATAATGCAAGCAGGCCCGCAAGGTCGTTTTCCGGATTTCCCTTGTCGTAATGATACTCGATGACCATCTCTTTGACGGATCCGATCTTTGATCTGTCCGCAAGTTCTCTGAGCGCCGCTGTCTCGGTTCCCTCTATGTCCATCTTCAGAAGATCAACCTCACCGTTTATGTATTCGGAAAGCAGAACCGAAGCAACCGTCTCCTCCTTGATCCTTTTGCCTTTTTCATGCAGCCTGGTTGTAAGGCTCATTCCTGTTGTTGTTGTCTTATCAAGGTCAGAATAAAAGACAGATTCTCCCTCTGAATTATTCAGTGCCGCATTGATCAGTGTCACATCTTCAGCCAGTCCGTTTCTTTCGACATTATCCTTAAGCAGTTCAAATGTTTCAGCATGCGGTTCGAATGCTATGATCTTAGAACCGGGATAATACTTTTTAAAGAATAGGACAGACAACCCGAAATTGCTGCCGCAGTCAATTATCAAAGGGGTTTTGTTCGACGTCTCAAACGCATACTCTTTGTGAATAAATATCTCATTGAAGAGCCCCCAGAATGTCTCGTAATCGTGAAACCTGACCGTGTAACCGTGAAATCTTTCGCTCTTTATCCTGATTCCCGGAACCACGCAAAGAATGAGCATCTTCATGGCCAGGCGTAATGATAGAAAGAACATTGTGAGCTTGTTGAGAGCGCCGCGTTCATTTCTCAGTATGGCTGTTACATTCCTGGCAGATGCGAATAATATCTCAGAGGTTCTCATCTTCTGCTCTTTATCACCCTCGCCGGCACACCGGCAGCGACAGCGTACTCAGGCACATCCCTTGTAACGACCGCGCCGCTTCCGATGACAGCTCCCTTGTGAATTGTCACGCCGTCAAGTATCCTGGCTCCTGCGCCGATCCATACATCATCTTTTATCTCGATCCCCTTGTACGTTTCGCCCTGGTCACATATAAATCTGTCTGTATGCTGATAATTATGCGTTGCCGGAATGATTACAACATGAGCGGCTATCCTGACCCCGCTGCCTATCCTCAGGCCGCCGTGGCCGTAAAGGATGCTGAAGGGATTGACAGAACAGTTGTCGCCTATGGTGATATCGCCTCCGTACGTCATTATCATTGCATAATCATGAACGGAACAGTTATCGCCTATCCTGATCGTCCCGCCATTGACAGTCCTGAGTACGCTGCGTCGGGAGATGCGGCAGCCGGAGCCTTTAATGATCTTTCCCTTTAAACGGTCTATGAGCGGTTTCAAAAGCTGCGACTCAGAAATCGGTTTTAATAAAGATTTCATGTTCAGATCCATTTCACCGTCCCGGAATATATTTTATCTGTGCAGCGGTACAACACTCTCTCCGCCCCATTCATCGGCATATTCATTATTCGCGTAAGCTATAGCTTCATCCCCTGTCTTCCCGTTATCAAACGCGTTTACAAGGCGGCCGATGTACTGCCCTATCCTGTAAGACGCGTTGCCGTCCCTGAACGGGTCTTTGTCTTTCACCCATGCTGAAAGATCGCCGAATCCCGGCATGCTCGCAGGGTCTTTGCGATACCGGCCGATAGCTGAGAAGAGTTCATCAATATCGTCAAATACTGCTTTCCCTTTACCCCAATCATAGATAGAGTTTGAATAGAGCTTTTCAAGATCAAGAATAACCGTCCTTGTGCCTGAAAGATATGATTCAAGTGCGGTTGTCCCGCCCACCAAAGACCCTACGCAGAGGTCCGCTGCCATGGCATTTTCAGCAGGATAGCTCTCTGTCTGGGGATGGCCGCTTATGAGCCTGGCCCTTCCGGTCTCAACAGCCTTATCCATTAATCCGCTTATCTCAGGCATCCTGTTAAACAGCGTATATGGAAACTTCGGCGCGCAGATCAGGCCAAGCGTCCTGTCGCCTATCACCAGTTCAAGCAGCCTCCTGTATATGTAAGCGCTCCTCTTGTTTGGAATGAGGCTCATCCTGTCATCAGAGGAGTTCTCATCAAAGAATGTGATTATGAAATCCGCGCCTTTATCAAGGAGCTTTTTACGCTGCGATAAGGCATCCTCTTTCACTTCCTTCATGGCGTAGTCGGTAACGTAACCGCTGTATACAATATTACGGATCACTGAATTGCCCTCATTATAGATCGCCCTGTATTCAGGCCCGAACAAAAAGTAGACATCTGAATATATACTCTGAAAAACAGACGGGCGGTGAAAGTTGGAGTATTGATAAGTGACGGCCACCCCTCCGCAATCTTTGAGCGCCAGCGCAGCCGGGATGCCTGACTGCGATGACACGCTGGAGTTTATATGTATCTTCACTTTGTTGGCCCTGAAGAGATCATGCCAGTATGAATATTTATAAATGAAATAGCCCATTTTATTCAGATAAAAGAGAGGAATTATTTCCATCCTTGCCAATGCATGAAGATACGAAGCGATAAGTGATCTTGTCAGATGATTTATATTTTTTTTGGCTTCGGGCGTTGAAGACCAGACTGATGCCTCTTTTGATGTTGCCGCCTCTTTTGAAAGGCTGATAAATTTCAGCCCCTCTTTCTTTAAACTGTCCACTATATCCTGCGTAGCAGGCAAATGCGTCTTCTCAAAATATGTAAGCACCCTCTCATGAGGAATATCCGATCTCAGCATCCAGAAGAACTCGCTTCTCCTTTTCAGGTCAAATACCACCTGCCTGCCTGTATATGATGAAGCTATAAGCATTGATTTTTTCTCTGCCCTCTTTATTCCCTGTCTCGCCGGCCGGGCTTTATTAGGTTTAAAGACCTTAAGTAAAACACTCAGCTTTTTTACCGCTGTATCAAGATATTTTTTTTGAAGCGGAAAACTTATTGACCTGTATGCCCCTGTATTCAGCCCGAATCCGGCAGCATAATCCTGAAGATAACCGGACCACAGGTTTTTTTTAAGCAGAAAGGTCGCTCTGCCCGCTTCGCTTAATGCGCTTCCTGAATGGCTAAGCGCCATATTTATAAATATCGCCGTCTCCATTATTTCTTCAGCTATTATTTTTTTAAAGAAGAGCGTGACCGCCTCACGGTCGAACTGCTTCTCAAATCCACTGATTATCCTGTTACTGTCAAGCTCTTTTCTGCCGATACTTTCACATATCTCAGTGATCTCGCCAAGTATGCCCATGTATCTGCTGCCGCCGTCCTCGTCCCTGACATCAGCCAGGGGAAAGTCCATCTTTTCAGGCTCTGATCTCAAGAGCCCTATCTTTGTTAATACTGAGGCGATGGCTGCCGTGCGCGGAAACGCGTTAAAATAAAATACCCTTGAATATCTTTCCTTATGCATCAGGACGGAAAGCAGAGAAAACGGGGAGAGACATTCGATATAAACGATACTCACGATATTGAAATATTATCCGGATATCACTTCTTCAGCAGGCCCATGATATCACAGTCAAGATACTCGCCGTTTAAATAAAAATACTCTTTAAATTTCCCTTCAGGCTTAAAACCCGCCTTCTCAAACGCTCGCCTTGAAGCCTCATTCCCCTCAATTACCCCGGCATACAATTTCCTGAGATTCAGCTTATTGAAGGCATGCCCGGCTACAAGATTTATGGCCTCAGTAGCATACCCTTTGCCCTGTGAGCCCTCTTCCGCAACGATGACGCCGACCTTTGCGTGCCTGCTTCTCCAGTCGATACTGTTAATTGTAATATTGCCGATATGTTTCGACCCCTTCTTCAGAAAAATACCAAGGAGCATCCCGGTCTTGCTGCTGTTATAACTGCTGATGTAGTCTTTAAGCCCTTCGGGAGTGGAAGGGAATTTCCCGCTCTCCATAAAGACGGTGTTCTTCTGGCTGTTGATCCATGAAGCATATTTGTCAAGGTTGCCTTCCTGCGACAGCGGCCCGAGATAAATACTTTTGCCCTCTAAAAATATCGAATTCATCTTCTTCAATCCTCCCTAAATGATTTGCCTGATGACCTGAAACGCTTCGGCAGAGCCAAGACCTGCAACGGTGCCCCATCTCTTTGCATACAGTTCTATCGCCTCAACAGACCTCGGGTGCGGAAACGCCCTTGATTCAGTCTCATATTCTCTGAACGCCTTTATTTTTTTGGCAAGGGCCTTTGAAATATCTACAAAATGATTCGGCATGAAATAACTGTCAGAAGATGGGGCGCTCCATTCAGTTGAAGAGGGAACCTCAAACGAATATATCGCCCTTGCGCGCTCGCCTGCCATAGGCCTGAAAGCTGTCATGACAGCCCTGAATGTTATGCAGTGGTCATAATTCAGATCGCCCTTATGGTGAGTGAATACGATATCGGGATCTGTCTCTTTCTTTATGAGTTCTATCGTCTTGACAATATCCAGAAGCGCCACAGTATCAAATCTGTTATCAGGAAGATCAAATGAGAAGGTCTTTTTGACGCCCAGGATTTTGCCTGCTTTTCTTAACTGTTTCTTCAGATCAGCAATATCTTTCTCTCTCTTAGCCCTCATCCTCCTGCTGTCCCTTGAAGTGACCCCCTCGCCGAGTATCAAAGTGTAGACGCTGTTGCCTTCCGCCGCAAGCCTTGCCATTGTGCCGCCGCACCCGAGTACCTCGTCATCAGGATGCGCCGCAACTATCAGGATATTCTTCATTTAATTATATCTCCCCTTGATAAGATCTTCTTTTGTCATGTTGCCTTCCATGAGTATCTCAAGGCTTTTTCCGCCACAGTTAAATAGCAGGTCTAAAATGGAAAGATGAGAGATGAAATCCCCGTTGACCTGCGGGTAGGAAGGGTGCTTGTATTCCTGGAATACCGGTTTTACTCCTGCAAGCTCAAAAGCCTTTTCATCGGCATAATCCCTGCCGAGCTCCCCGAAGATATAGACATCCGCATTGAGCTTCTTACACATATCAAGAACAAGGCCGCTTTTAACTCCCTCAAAATTATATTGAGAGGCATCCCGGAAATCAACCTTGATACCGAGAATGTCAAGAAAAAATTTGAGCATATATTCGTTTAAGTCAGTAAGATTCTCCCATTCGCGATTGTAGACATCTTCAAAAAAAGAAGCATACCTGTCAAAATGCGGAGCGTTAGAGTAGTTGAGTTGAATTGACTTCCAGTGTTTTCTCCGCCAGGGCTCACTATTATTTATCCTGATATCTTTTATAGTCTTCTCCCTGTGCCCTGCTTTGAGCACCGGCACGGTGAGCCAGATAGGGCCGCTCCGGGTCTTTATCCTGTTGCGGTTATTCCAATCCTTCGGAAGGTACTGGACCTGATTGAAGGACACAAAAGCGTCAGCAAGCGCGATCTTATGGAATAACCCGAGCCATGGAAGGTATACAGGCTGATGAGCGGTCAGTATCAATCTCCTACTCCAGCACGGCAAAGGAACGCGTTGTGTCAAATGTGCAGCGTTCAAGCCTCAGGTTATTGATCCCTATCCCATCCATGACAGCCTGTGTCTCGCCCGGCCAGTCAGGATGCCCCACTTCGTCAAAGGCTATGACAGCGCCCTTCGGCATCCTCGGGAGAAAATGTTTTAAGGCAACCTTTGTCGCCTCATACAGATCAAAATCCAGATAAAGAAGCGAGACGACCAGGCTCGGATCCTTCTTGATATACTTCGGTATCGTCTTCATGACATCGCCCTTAACAAGCTCGACCTTATTTATGTGCCCCAGAAACCTGTTCCTGTCATAAAGCCCGATGCATTTCTCCAGCTCCTTGTAACTGTCAACAGCCATGCCTCCGACATGCGAGTGGCCTGATGAACTCCCGCTGTCTTTTGAGGAGAGATGCGGGAAGCCTGCAAATGTGTCAAATCCTATTATCTTTCTGGTATAGTTGACCTCTTCAAAGATAGCGCTGAACTGGGCAAAGGACATCAAGCCGCCTCCGAACGCGACGCCGCATTCAACAATTGAACCATGCACATTGACCACCCTCTTGAAGAGTTCATACTTGTAGAGGAATGTCGCAAGGTCCTGACGCGGAACATACATGCTGAAGTTCATGAGCTTTTCAATATCAGTGAGGCCGCTCTCAGAATATCCTTTTTCCAGGTCATCGATAAATGACCTCTCCTTTTCATTCCTTTTCTCAAAACCCAATCTGTAGCCTTTTTTATCCTTTCCCATAAAGTCCTCCATTATTCAGATAACTTACTCTATATAAAAATATAAGACCTGCTTAACCATGCTCCAGAAATTTCCTGATCTCATCTGCGGCACGAACCGCCCCCTGTCCGTCAAACATCCTTCCTGCCCTCTGAGCCATAGTGTTTCGAAGGCTGCTGTCATCGGCCAATCTCTTGATAGATGATTCCAGCTTATTGTCAAACGAGGCATCATCACTATAGTTCAATCCAAGTATGATGCCCTTCTTATCAAGTTCGTTAACATTTCTATACTGGTTCTCCCAGAGGCTTATCCCTATGACAGGCTTTTTCAATGTCGCCAGTTCATAAAGCGTAAATCCTCCCGCTGAGATCGCCATATCACATTTTTTCATGAAGGGATAAAGGTCGTTACTGCCGCGTATAAGTTCTACATCTTTCTCTATACTGCCTGCAACATCTTCTATCTCTTTCACATTCTCATAATAAGGGCCGATTATCACTGTGATGCTGAAATCACCCGGCAGTTCATCAAGCATCCTCATGCTTCTCTCTGAAAGCCGGTAATGGTCGATACCGCCCATGGTGATAAGAACATTGCGGACATCCGTGTTTTCCTCATAAGCTGAAGGTTCCCGAAACGGCCTGCTGAGGATGCAGTAATTGATCCCGAGCAGTTTATGCGGGGCTTCATACTTCAGCTCCTCCGCGCCGAGCCCGCCGTTAATGACCATATCACATGGCAGCGGACGGTCTGCGAGGTCATCCATGCATATGACCTTAAAGTTCTTTTTTGAAAATGTATCAAGGTATTTCGCATCTACGGAATAGGAGTCAAAGATAACAGAGTCCAGATCATTTTCCCGCATGAAGCTCAGGGTCTTGTCCGCGTCATCGCCTGTATTTATCGGTGTATTAATAAAACCTGACTCAAAAGTAAAGCTGCTTAATAACTCTTTCGCGCTATTATCATCAAGCGAAAGAAAGACCGGCTCCACGCCTTTTATCCTGAGCCCCTCGGCAAGCGAGATGCAGCGTTTGAGGTGCCCAAGCGCAATATCAGGACTCGCGTCCGTCCTGATAAGTATGCGCTGCCCCACTCCTTAATAATCCCCTTTGTAAAGATAAATGGTGAAGTCGTGCGGCATATAATCATGCCTCAGCACCGCCTTTCTGCTCAGGGTCAGACAAAAATCCATCATCTCTCCTGGGTCAGCATAGTATTCTTCATCTTCAAAAAAATCTGCCTTCCTGCTCAGAATATTAAATGCAGCGCCTGTCCTACATAAAGAGAACATCGACTTAACCGTCTCTTTTACAAAAGCCTCATGGCCTTCGATCTTTCTGTTGAAGATGCCTGATGCAAATACAAAGTCATAGAGCGGTTCAGAAATACTTATCTCGTTTATGTTCTGCACCTTAAAGTTAATATCAGGATGGCTGCGTTGAGCCTCAGTTATCATTGAGGGGGTTATGTCAACTCCCGAATAATCAAGAGTCTTATACCTCGTCTTTAACCATGTATAAAGATCGCCGAGGCCGCAGCCTACATCAAGAATCTTTTTACCTTCAAGGTCAGCTATCTGTGAAAAGACAAGGAATCTCTTCTCCTGCGACTCCCTGCTTCCCCACGCGACAGAGCGTATATCATTGCCGTGCCGGGCTACATTGCCTTTATAAAAATCAATAAGATCCTTAAACATATCGCTCAGCTTTCCATCCCCGGCTCATAGCGCATTGCGATATGCCCGGAAGGAGTTTTTGTGTAATCCTTCAGTTCGGTGAAACCTGCTTTGGAAAAGGCAGATATGCTTGCTCTGTTGTTTTCCTTTATAAAAGCTATGAAGCTTCTGTGGGCATCTTCCTTAAGCATCAATTTTACGCACTCCGTTAATGAGGCCACACCAATTCCTTTTCCCGTGTACCCGTCGATTAGATAGATCGTAACAATATATGCATCTTCTTCTTTAGCGAACCTGACCTGGCCCATAGGAGTGTTGTCAGAGCTGATAATAAAAAGGCGTATCTTATCGTCCTTTAATACCCTCTCAAACCATGCGCAGTGCTCATCCCATGTCACCTCTCTGCCGCTGCTTCCCAGTTTGACAAGAGAAGGGGTATTTCTCCATTGGAATATCATGCTCCTGTCATCATCCCTGACCGGCCTTACAGACACATTGCCAACCGCATTACCCATGATCATCAGCTGTTTAATTTCCTGTAGTAGTCCATGGTTCTCTTTATGCCTTCCTCAGTCCCGATAGCCGCCTTCCATCCAAGCAGTTTCTCAGCCTTGCCCGAGTCTGTAAAAAACCTGCCGAGTTCGCCCACCCTCTCAGGCTTATTCAGGAACTCTATTTTTTTACCGAGGCAATGCTGAAAGTTATCAAAGACCGTGTTGACCGACACGCCTGCACCGCGCCCGATATTAAAGGTCTCCCTGTCTCCAGCTTCAAGCGTTTTGAGAGTGACATCCACAACATCGTCAATATAAATATAATCCCTCAGATGGTTCCCGTTGCCGAAGATCACAAGCGGCTCGCCTTTCAGAACCTTGTCTGTATAAATCGCGATAACCCCGACCTCGCCGAATATAGGCTGCCTCGGGCCGTAAACATTTGCATATCTGAGGATGGAGTAGTTCAGGCCATAGTTGTCGGAAAAGTATCTGACATAATCTTCCGCGCATTTTTTTACAATGCCGTAGGAATAAACTGGTTGAAGCTCGTCAGTTTCAGCGGCAGGAAGTTTTGAAGGTTTGCCGTATACAGCGACAGAGGATGCGTAAATAAATTTCAAGACCTTGAACTCTGCGCTGCATTTTAATAGATTGATAGTGCTTATTATGCTGCTGTGTACATCGTTATATGGGTCTTCCAGCATTACGTTCAGGTTTATCTTTGCAGCCTCGTGAATTACATGATCTATGCGGTGTTTCTCAAATACAGGCCTGAGAGCATCAAGGTCCTTGATGTCCAGATCATAAAATATCGCGGCAGGATTAAGGTTCTCTTTCTTGCCGGTGCTCAGGTCGTCCGCTACAATAACTTCATTGCCCGAAGCTATCAGCCTGTCCACGATATGAGAACCTATGAAACCCGCGCCGCCTGTTACAAGTACGCACTTACCCATTTAGTTCCATCTCCGGAAAATATCACTCAAGATGAGAATCCTTTACCGGATCCCCGCGCTTCAGGCTCACTTTAAAGGTCTTGCCGATATACTTATCAATATCCTTTGGAAGCAGGCCGAATGCCGGCTTGCGTATCGCTATGCTCTCCCTTGTCATCTTGTCGCCTATCGCAAGATCCCTGTCAGCAACGATCCCCACCCTGAACTCGTCTCTGTGCTCCATCTCGCTTTCAGAAGGAACCAGTGCGTCATTGCCCATCCTCATCTCGGCAAAACGCACCTCACGCACAAGTTCTTTAAGCTCATCAGGCGTGCTGCTGAAGCGGTGGTCAGGCCCCGGCAGTTCTCTATCAAGCGTAAAGTGTTTCTCTATTATGCAGGCACCAAGTGTGGCCGCCTGAACCGCGGCAGCCCATCCTTCAGTATGATCGGAAAAACCCACAGGCACGTTGTATGTGTCTTTAAGCGCTGCTATCTTTCTGAGGTTAACATCCTTCTCTTTTGTGGGATAGCTGCTAACGCAGTGCAAAAGAGTTGCGGGGCTCTTCCCCCCTTCCCTTACCGCGGAAAGGGCATTGGAGATATCTTCGCCGGTTGCCATGCCGGTAGAAATTATGACCATGGCTCCCGTGCTTCCCATATATCTTAAAAGCGGAAGATGAGTGATGTAATCAGAGCCGTTCTTTAACGCCTCAACGCCGTTCCTTATTAAATCATCAACCCCGTTCTCAGAGGTCGGGGTTGACATGAAGACGATGCCGAGATCATCACAAAGCCTTTTAAGCGGAGCTATCCACTCATTCCTGAATTCGCTGCGTTTGCATATCTCCCATAATGGTTCCGTTATCTCTTTGCCCCGGCTGACGTATGTGTACTGAATGCTCCTGTCCGTGAGAAAATCCTCGGTCAGAAAATTCTGGAACTTGACCGAATCAGCCCCTGATTCCGCCGCCGCCCTTATCGATCTCTCAGCAAGTTCATAAGAGCCGTTATGGTTGAGGCCTACCTCGGCAATAATGAAGGCCGGAGAACCGGCGCCTATCGTATGATCTTTCAGCTTAATGGAATTCATCATGCAAATCTTTTAAAACCTGTCTGGCAGACAGGGCCTTTAAGATATTTCCGCGGATCTCCTTCTTTTATTGCCGCGGAAATAAATTTGAAGGCTTCGCCAACAGCCTCAAGATACTTTCTGACCGACACTTCATCATGCGCATATGACGCATAAAAAGATGTCGCAGCGAGAAACCCTTTCTCAAGCATAAGCTGTGTAAAGAGAGTAGTTAAGGCCTGAGGCTCTTTATATCTGAAGGAGAAGCTGCTCAGCGGGTATATGCCGGCTATATCTATATCAAGCCCGTTCATTTCCGCGGCAAGCCTCCATCCATCCTGGATCATCCTGCCTGTATCAGATAAATGTTTCAGGACATTCTTCTCTCTTATCTTTTTAATGGTCGCAAGAGATGCCGCAGGCCCGACCCTGTCGGTCCAGTATGTGCTGCTTATAAAGGTATCCTCCGCGACATTCATAACATCTCTCCTTCCTATGACCGCTGCCATGGGAAAACCGTTGCTCATCGCCTTGCCGAATACCGCCATGTCAGGCTCTATCCCGAAGAGAAGATGCGCCCCCCCCTCTGTCAGCCTCCATCCGGCTGTTATCTCGTCAAAGATAAAGATGATCTCAAGCTCTCTTGTAATGCTTCGTATTATCTCCAGAAACCCCTTCTCAGGCTGGTAGTTCCGGATAGGCTCCATTACTACAGCCCCGATACTTTCTCTGTGCTCTTCAATTAATTTAAGAAAACCATCCCTGTCATTATAGTTGAAAGGATATGCCGTCCCCTTAAGCCCTTTTGGTACGCCCAGATGGCTGAGTCCCGGCATCAGGTGGCCTCCAAGCGAATCCATGTCAGAAAGATTTGCCGCGAGATACCAGTCATGCCATCCGTGATAGCCGCAAAACAGCACTTTGTCCCTGCCGGTCTTTGCCCTGGCTATCCTGACAGCTACAGAGACCGCCTCTCCGCCTGACCTTGTGAACCTTGCCATATCCGCCCATGGATGCAGCCCGCACAGAACCTCTGCAAGCTCCACCTCTTCAGGAGGATTTAACGAAGACATATTCCCGCGGTCCACAACATCCTTTACAGCTTTATTGACATCATCATCCGCGTATCCGAGGATGCAGGTGCCGACAGACATGTGCCCCATATCCAGATACCTGTTGCCGTCAAGGTCGATCACCTCGCAGCCTTTTGCCGAGTCAAAATAGGCGGGCCACAGTTCAGGCAGGGTCTTCTCCGGTTTTTTTGATAGAAGCTGAGACCCTCCCGGGATCAGCTTTTGAGCCTTTTTATATAAATCCTGTCCCTTACCCATCAGCTCTCCTTTTCTTTAAAAATAGGGCATCTTCCATCAGTGATTTCTGATAGCCCTCATTGCGTTGGTGTTTAGTATTCCAGGTCTTGAGCTCCGGCCTGCTCTCCAGAAGCGAAAGTATGTCATCAGTAGTGAAGGCAGGATTTCCCCTATAAAGTGCTTCATAGATCATTGCGGCCAGCTCAAAGTCGGCAGGTTCATCAACTGTCCACCGCAGCATCGAAAGGTCAACATCATTTTTTACGCTCCCGACCTTGAACCGCTGCGGCTGTTGATGTATAAAAGGGGTCACATGTTCCCTTTCCGAGGGAAGGATCGCTTCCTTCCACGCCTGGGCCATGCAGGCAAAGCGAAAGACCTCCACATCGAGCCCGTCAGGATAGGTCGGTTCCACCGCATTGCTTGTATAATCATATCCTCCGAGAAGATGAAATTCAATTACGCGGTCGATCACCTGCGGGTCGGCAAGAGGACAGTCTGCAGTAAGCCGTACGATATGTTCAGGTTGATATGGCTGAGCGGCAAAATAGAACCTGTCAAGCACATCATTGAGGCTGCCGCGAAAGCAATTGATATCATTCTCCCTGCATACCTGTTCCAGCACATCATCACTGGGGTCGGTGCTTGTTGCGACGATAAGCGTATTGATCATTGACGAGCGGTCTAACCGCTCGATCTGGCGCAGCAGCATCGGCTTGCCGAGGATAGGCATAAGCACCTTACCCGGCAGTCTTGTGGATGATACCCTCGCTTGCAGGATCGCTAAAATATCGTCCTGTTTCATGTTGTCCTCCATTTTGAAGGGTTAACGATCGATTCATCGTTTATGGCAAATCCGCTGAAGAGTGCAGGAGAAGATGGCTTCCATTGGGAGCATATCTCCTCTAACTGCCGGTGCGTGTTCACCCCGCAAAGAACGACATCCACTTCATCCAGCCCTGCCGCAAAGCCGAGAGCTCCCTGAACCGCTGTCAATCCCTGCTGCTTCAGGTGCGCGTGATATTGTGATAAATGTGTTTTGATCGAATTAAAATAAGAAGGCAGTCTTTCAGGCTCCATCAATAGCAGGCCCTGCAGAAAGACCGACCTGGCATGGATCTCGATACCTGCTTTTTTAAGCCTTGCAAGATGCCCGCTCAGCAGCAGGCGCTGATCCAGAACATTCAGCGGGACCTGGATGATATCGATATGGAATATATCCAGGATACTGTCGATCTCTTCGCTGCGATAGGCCGATACGCCTATCTTTTGAACATATCCCTGCCGTTTCAGTTCCTGCATCTTTTTGATCAGGATCATCCCTCCCGGTGACAGTATGTCACCGGCATTATGGGCGAGCAGGCCGTACACCGAGCTGACCTTCATATTTTTCAAAGAACGATAGAGTGTCTGCTCAAGAAGCAGCGCCGAATCCTGAGTTACCTCTGAACCTGAAAAGACAGGGGTCTTTGTAACGATAGAAAAATTGTAGTCCTCAGGCATCGCGTCTCCCAGAACCTCTTCGCTGTTGCCATAGAGAGCTGCTGTATCCAGGTAATGTATCCCTGCCCGTTGCGCAACAGCCAGTATCTTCCTTACCTCATCAGGATCTGTCTTTCCGGCAGGATTGGATATCCCGTAATCCATACCGAACTGAACAGTGCCCAAGCCGAGCTTCACTGGCCGGCCTTCTTGATCGTGTCGATGATACAGCCCTGAACATTCTTAACATCATCATCCGTCATCGCCGGATATATCGGGATTGAAAGGCATTTGCTGTAATATGCTTCGGCATTCGGGCAATCGCCCCATCCGGTCTTGAAATTCTTCCTGTAATAAGGCTGTGTGTGCACCGGTATATAGTGAACCTGTGTATTCATCCCTTTCTTCTTCAGTTCAGTCATAAACTTCGCCCTGTCCGTGCCGAACCTCTCCCAATCCAACAGAAGGATATAAAGATGAAAGTTGCTGTCGCAGTCAGAGGACTCATAAGGAGTTTGAATATTTTCGATCCTGCCAAAGAATTCATTGTACATGCTGACTATCTCGCGCCTGCGCTTTGCAAACCGGTTCAGCTTCTTCATCTGCGATATTCCGAGGGCGCACTGTATGTCTGTTATACGGTAGTTGTATCCGAGGTCAAGCTGCTCGTAATACCACGGGTTGGCCGCTTCGGATAATCTTCCTTCAATATGCTGAAATGCGTCTTCCCTGTTTACAAAATCTCCGGGGATATTCGTTATGCCGTGATTCCTGAGCCTTCTCAGTTTCCTGTAAAGTTCTTCATCATTTGTCAGCACAGCGCCGCCCTCGCCGGTCGTAATGTGCTTTACAGGATGAAAGCTCATCACGGTCATGTCTGAGAAGGCGCATGAGCCGGCCGCCTTGCCTTTATAATAAGAGCCCTGTGCCTGAGATGCGTCTTCGATAACAAAAATCTTCTTATTGAATTCCCTGCCCTTCTCTTTTGCCAGATCATAAACAGTCTCCATGTCAGCGCTCTGGCCCGCAAAGTCCACAGGTATTATTATCTTCGTGCGTTCCGTTATCTTCTTCTCTATCTCAGAAACAGATATATTGTATGTTTGAGGGTCGATGTCGGCAAAGACAGGCGTTGAGCCGCAGTATGCCGCGCAATTGGCTGAAGCTACAAAAGTGATTGGCGAGGTTATGACTTCATCCCCTTTGCCTGAGCCTGCTGCAAGGCAGGCGATGTGTAGCGCGGAGGTTCCTGAATTAACTGCTACTGCGTATTTTGCACCGCAGCTTTCGGTGAGCGCCTTTTCAAACTCATCTATCTTCGGCCCCTGCGTGATAAGATCTGAACGCAGGACATCGGCAACCGCCTGTATATCTTCTTCATCTATCCACTGTCTGCCGTAGGTGTAATTCATAAGAAAATTATTCTTATATCAGTTTCTTCAGGTCTTCCACGGAGAGCCACTTGTCATTGGTATTGCTTGCGTACCTGAAATTATCTTTAACAGGCTTGCCGCCGTTTGATTTATGGCTGTCGCCTGACCACCAGTTGAACTCCGGCTCGACAATATAGAAATCATCAAATTCCAGCGTATGCCTGGCATCGTCTTCAGTTATCATGACCTCGTGTATCTTTTCGCCCGGCCTTATCCCGACTATCTCGTGTTTGCATTCAGGGGCTATGGCGCCGGCAAGGTCCATTATATTCATGCTCGGTATCTTGGGGACAAAGAGCTCGCCGCCCACGGTCATTGAAAGGCATTGAAGGACAAAATCAACACCCTGCTCAAGTGTTATCCAGAAGCGTGTCATCTCAGTATCGGTGATCGGTATTAAACCTGTCTTCTTTGCATCTTTAAAGAACGGGATAACGCTTCCCCTGCTGCCCACGACATTGCCGTATCTTACGACAGAGAACCTTGTGCCGTGAGCTCCTGAATATGAATTCCCTGCGATAAAGAGTTTATCCGAGCAGAGCTTTGTCGCGCCGTAAAGATTGATCGGGTTCGCCGCCTTGTCAGTGCTCAGCGCCACAACCTTCTTCACCTCTCTGTCTATGGCTGCGTTGATGATGTTCTCCGCGCCGAGGACATTTGTCTTTATAACCTCAAAAGGATTTCTCTCCGCTGCCGGGACCTGTTTCAGCGCTGCCGCGTGAATGACATAATCCACCTTATCAAACGCCCTGTAAAGCCTGTCTTTGTCCCTTACATCTCCGAGAAAATACCTCATGCAAGGATATTCCTTCTCAGAAAAGACCTGCGCCATCTCAAACTGCTTCAGCTCATCACGGCTTAAGATAATAAGCCTGTCCGGCTTGTATCTCTTAAGTATTACCTCTGTGCACTTCTTCCCGAATGAGCCTGTTCCGCCTGTGATCAATATCGATTTTCCGTTTAACATATCATTCTCCCGTTATTATTAATATCCTTTTATACCCGTAAATATTAATTTATTTCCCTCTTTTTTACACTGCTCCGCCCTTTCAGTTACACCTGCCTGCCGTCAGGCAGGTTTCTGCAACCTAGAGGGTGAAAAAGTTAAGAATTAATAATTAAGAGTTGAGAGTTGAATTTATTAATTCTCAACTTACAACTTTCAACTCTTAACTTTACTTATATTCTCTCTACATCAGAGGCGTTTATACTGAGCGCAACGCCCTGAGTGAGTACATCAACAGAAAGAACGAGCATATGCCTGCCCGCCTTCTGGACAAGCATCCCTTCAACACCGCGCATCGGCCCGTGCATTATCCTGACCCTCTGCCCTTCCTTCAGATACGGGTAGGGGTCAAGAGGTTCATTGCTCTCCACAGCCTTTATCAGCGATGTGATCTGCTCATCAGGCACAGGCACAGGCTCTCCAGGCGCACCGCTTAAGAGATTGACTGCGCCGTTTATCTTCAGGACATTAAGTATGTCCTTCGTCCTTTTTGGTATATGGACAAAGAGATATCCCGGAAAGAGCGGAAATGAGACCATCTTCTTCCTGTCCTTCCATCTTCTTAACTTCTCAACAGTCGGAAGAAACGCCTCTACCCCTTTCATCGTAAGCCTCTCCAGCACATGAAACTCATGCCTTGACCTTACATTCACCGCAAACCACTGCGGCTCTATCGCATCTATATTTTCCATTTATACTCCGGCATTAAATATAAAGTCATCTAATCAACCACCCCAGCAACCACGACATTTCTGGGCAAGGTATCAAGGCTGTCATTCCGGCTTGTCCGGAATCCTTCTTCTTTATATCCCCTCTAAAAAGAGGGGAAGGGGTGTGTTTTATTTGAACATCCCCCTGTATCCCCCTTTTCTAAGGGGGAATAAAAACGATTCCCGACAAGCGGGAATGACGATTATTACCATCTCAACAAATATATTTATATTCAGCAAAGTATTTACAGCGTATAGACTTTGGACATATCAGCGCCAAGTGCTTTTATCTCTTTTATAGCTTCTTCACTCTTTAAAGATGTGACAAGTATGACATCATACTCGAGATTCCTGAAATCCTCATACGAATAAACATCATGTCCGAAAAAGGCCTTCTCAGCCCTTTCTTTGTCAATCACGCCAACGAGATTCAGCGGCAATCCGCGCAGAGAGATATACGCCAGCTCCGCAACCTCGCCGTCGCCCCAGATCAGGATATTCTTCACCCCGGCTGTGATCATCTGCTGATATGTCTCATCGATCTTCTTGCGCGCTGATTTGAAATAATTGACCGACTGGTGCATATAGTCATAGGTGAGGCCGACACGGAGTTTAAGTCCCGCTGGAGTCAGGACATACTTCACCCTGTTCATGGGGCCCTTTGTGATCTTGATATGCCCCTTCTTCACGAGCCGCTTTACATACGCGTTAACAAGGCCAAGCGCGATATTGAGCCTGCTTGAGAGGGTGCGCTGGGTGACAACAGATTCCTGGCTTATCTCATCCAGAATTCTTAGGGTAATCTCATTGTCCTTGCTGTTATCAAGACTGTTCACACTATGAACATACTAAGTTTGAGAAGATTTGTCAAGGGTAACGGCTTTATTTTTATGAATAATCGCTAATGAACGTTCATGGGATGAACTGTATGGGATTGTGGGGATTGCAGATGACAAGATAATAGGAAGCGATAAATCAAACGATTTATCCCTTGAAACTTCTGCTATTTTATCGTAATATTAGTTACCGTAACGATAGTTACGATAATTTGACAGTCAGGTTTGAACTATGAGATTTTATAATCGCAAACAGGAAATACAGGAGCTTACCACGCTCTACGATCAGACAAAAGACTCCGCGCGCATGGCGGTGATTACCGGCAGAAGGCGTGTCGGCAAGACCATGCTTGCTTTGGAATTTGCCGGCCAGCATAAATTTATCTACCTGTTTGTCTCCAGGAAGGCAGAACACCTGCTTTGCATGGAATACATTGATGAGATCAAGAAACATTTTACCCTTCCGGTGCTTGGTGATATAAAACATTTTAAGGATGTAGTTGCTCTGCTTCTTGAGCTTTCAAAACAGGAGCAGTTTATTGTGATCATTGATGAATTTCAGGAGTTCTATAATGTGAATCCTGCAGTATATTCCGAGATTCAGCGTCTATGGGATTTGAATAAATCAAAATGCAGAATGAATCTCATCTGTATCGGATCTGTATATTCTTTGATGCATAAAATATTTGAAGAGTCAAAAGAGCCTTTATTCGGGAGAGCGGACAGGATACTCTTCCTTAAGCCCTTTACCATAAAGGATACCTATAGAGTGCTGTCAGATCACGGCGCTGATGATATGAAGTCTTTGTTTGACTGTTATGTATTTACAGGAGGGATGCCGAAATATCTGGAGATGCTGACATCAAATTCAGCATTATCCTACGAAGATATACTTAACTTTATACTTGCCTCTAATTCTCCCTTTATAAACGAGGGTAGAAACCTGCTTATAGAAGAGTTCGGGAAGGAGTACGGGACATATTTTTCGATACTTGAACTTATATCCATAGGCAAGACGGCACGGACAGAGATAGAATCTGTATTGGAGATACACGCAGGGGCTTATCTGGCAAGACTGGAGAATGACTATGCGCTTATCTCAAGGCATAAACCTGTCGGCGCCAAGCCTGCTTCACGATTACAGAAATACAAAATAACTGACAATTTTCTTAACTTCTGGTTCCGGTTTATTTTTCGCAACCGGTCTGCGGCTGAGACAGAAAACTTTTCTTATATCAAAGAAATCATCAACAGGGATTATTCGAGTTATTCCGGACGGATGCTTGAAAATTTTTTTCATCAGCTTTTTGCCGAGACAGGAAACTATAATGTGATAGGCTCATATTGGGAGAAGGGAAATCAAAATGAAATCGATCTTGTTGCGATCAATGACCTGAAGAAGGAGATCACCTTGGCCGATATCAAGCTCGACAGAAAAAGGATAAATCTTAACGCGCTGAAAGAAAGAGCGCAAGGATTGCTCAACACGTATCCCGAATACAAAGTTAAATGGCTTGGACTGAGCTTGGGAGATGTTAAAGATTATCTATAGCAACTGTATACGAGGTGGTCTTGCCATAGTGTGGGGATGTTAGCAGATTTATTTGCATGGTTGCAAGCCTATCTTCTGTATGGCAGGTGCTGTTTTATTGGTGGCAACAGGTTGTCAAGTCAGCCCCCGGTTAATATCTACTGATCCCTTTTTTGAAATAAACCGTTGGCACTTCTACTGCTTCTCCATTTCTTTTTAATCCATCCAGATTCATTTCAAATTCTTCTTCAACAGAAGGGGACGGATAATCGAAGAAAAGCAGAAAACAATTATTCTCACTAATAGGTATTGATCCGCTTAAAGGTGGTGCTGAGCGAAGATATTCTAAATCCCATCTCGTATACGAGCATGTAAATCCCTTTGGTTTTAGTACCGTGCCATCGCCAAGCTTAACTATAACATCAGAATGATTGAAGCTAAACTCAGAGTTGTTTTTTGAGAAGAAATCCACTGTTACAAGAAATAAGCCTATATTTTCCATATGATTGAACGATTGGATTCTTATTTTCATGTCTTTACTTGTCAGAAAATCTACCATTGGCAAGCATCCTTCGTAACCGCATTCTTCTACCATGGTCCAATTAGGATTAAAATTAATTATTGGTCTACTAATTATATGATCCCGCCGAATACAGCCTGAAAGCATAGCAATGAAAAGCAAAACTAATATGAGACGTATAGACTTAACTATTGACATCTACCACGCCCCTTCACGCCTAAAGACAACCCTCAACGTCTTAAAGAGGATAACTATATCAAGCCAGAGGTTCCAGTTCCTTACATACCACGAATCAAGCGCGATCCTGTAATCATAGCTCGTCCCGCTCCTGCCGCTGACCTGCCAGAGCCCGGTAACCCCCGGCGGCACGCCGAAGCAGAGCTCGGCCTTATCCTTGTAATAGTCATCTATCTCAATCTTTGTCACCGGCCTCGGCCCTACAAGGCTCATGTCGCCCTTGAGAACATTGAATATCTGCGGGAGTTCATCAAGTGATGTCCTTCGCAGGAAGTCGCCGATATGAGTCACCCTCGGGTCGTTCCTGAGCTTGAAGTTCTCATCCCATTCCTTCCTTGCCTGCGGGTCTGACGCAAGCATCTTCTTGAGCCTCGCCTCCGCGTCATGATGCATGGTTCTGAACTTGTAGCACCTGAACGCCCTGCCATCCTTGCCTATCCTCTCCTGCGAGTATATCGCAGGGCCCTTTGATGTCAGCCTGATGATGATGGAGAGCATGAGCATCGGAATGGCAAGGATAATAAATGCCATGAGGCTGATAATAATATCAAAGCTCTTTTTAATGAATATGTTTGCCGGCCTCGCAAGGTTGTTCTTTACCTCAAGGCCGATGACCTGTTCCTGAAAGAAGTTCTGCAGCTCTGTTCCCAGAACCGCGACGCCGAAAAGGTCAGGGATAAGAAGAATGTTCTGCACCTTATACTGAAGGTTATTGATTATCCTGATAAGCTTCTCCCTGTGACAGCCCGGCATAGCGATCACGATATCGTGAATGTCATACCTGTCAATATATTTTTCAACATCATCTATGCTTCCGAAGACTTTAAGCCCCTCGACCATGCTCCCGATCTTTGCAGGTTCATCATCAATAAACCCGACAACCTCGACGCCGAGATTTTTATCCCTGTGTAACGCCTTCAGTATCAGCCTTCCTGTTTCACCTGCGCCCAGGATGAGCGCCCTGCTCCTGAGCAATCCGGTATTTACCAGTATCTTCTTTGCATTGAGCCTGATAAGCGGAAGAAGCGGCAGCGAGATGATTCCCATTACTACTATCACAGTTCTTGATACCGCCTCGCCGACCTTGCCTAAAAAGAGGATACTGAACACGGCTATCGTCGCAAAGAAGACCGCTTTCCAGAGTATCTTTATCTCATCCCAGAACGGAAGCCGTTTTGTGTAGAGGCCTTCATACGCAAAGAATGTCAGCCATATAGGAAATACCCACCAGAAGAAGGTGAAGTTATTTATCGGGAACTCCGGAAAGTGAAAAAAGAAAGGCAGCAGGTTCTTTCTTAATGTTATCGCTCCCTGCAGTGTAATGAATATGGAAAAGATATCAATGAGAAAAAGAAGAAGCGTTCCGGCCCTCTTGCGTTTCATTCGTATCTATCTCCATGTGAAGAAATAAAGATCATCGCGTAACCTTAGAGATATTGTATTGATTGCCTGAGAATAGGTCAATGATGTGAACGACCTGGAGTTATCTATTATTGATAAATTTGAAGCTTAATAACTTGTAGATGAGCTTGGCAGCGAGAAAGTCTGGGGCCTTGTCAACTGACGAAGGACAGAGTTCCATAATGTCAAAACCGACTATGTTCTTCTTCATTGAAACGCGCTGTAGAAGTTCAAGAACCTCATACCAACCCAGTCCGCCGGGCTCAGGCGTTCCTGTTGAAGGCATGATTGACGGGTCAAATACATCAAGGTCTATTGTGATATACACATTGCCGCTCAGCTTTTTTATGGCCTGATCCATCCAGTTCTTGTTCTTCCGTATGTCAGATGCATAAAAGATGTTCTTGGTATTGATATTGCCGAGTTCAGATGAGTCCATGCTCCTTATGCCGACTGAGACGATGGTATCAGTGACCTCTTTAGCCCTTGCCATGACGCAGGCATGGTTGTATTTGCTTCCCTCGTAAGAGTCGCGCATGTCAGAGTGAGCGTCAAGATGGAGGATGCTGATGTCTTTAAAAGATTCCGCATGTGCTTTTATCGAGCCGAATGATACAGAATGCTCGCCGCCGAGCACAACTGCGAATTTTCCGTCAGATAAATATTTAGCGGTCTTGTTATAGACGCTCTTTACCATAGCAGCGGGGGTGGATGAGATTATCGCTTTGGAAGTGTGTATGCCTTTTTTATAGACCTCGGAAGCTGTTTCAATATCATATAGCTCCATATTCTTTGAGGCCTCTATGATCGCCTTCGGCCCTTTGTCAGCGCCTTTTCCCCAGGTGCTGGTCTTGTCAAAAGGGACAGGAACGATAACTATAGCGGAGTCTTTATAGTTTGAGTGGTTTTGCGGAAGGCCGCAGAAATTGTTCGGGGTCTTTTGCTTCAATTAATCGATCAACATGACTGCAGCCGCGACAACAGTCGTCCACTTTCCGGATTTATCGCCCTCTGCAGACTGACAGACATTCATGGATTTAAAGATATACTCGCTCGCCTTATACACCTGTTTTCTGGAGTCCCACGCCTCATCAGGGTCAAATGATATACCGAGTGTAGTGGCTAACATAGATGCAGCCAGGTCCTCTGCGTAGTCACCGGCCTTTTTTGCTGTCTCTCCAAAAGAATGGTGCTCGGAAAGATACCCGTAATTCTTTCTATCTTTGGGCACGGCAAGCCCGATCGCGGATGAGACAAGCCTGTTAGGCTCATTTGTTGAATTTCTCGCCATTACACAGAAGGTGATCTGTCCGGGTTTGATCAGGTCCAGGCCTTTGCGTCTGGGAATTATTGTGCATTCCGGAGGAAAGATACTCGATACATAAACAAGGTTGCACTTCTCGATCCCGGCCTTTCTCAAAGCCATCTCAAAAGATGCCAGACTGTCCTTGTGAACCCCTACGCCTTTAGTGAAGAATATCTTTTTAGGTATCATGTCAGTTATAAATATACATCTTTTTCAAAAAATAATATATACGGTAACTCAACTCTGCATGTTTTTTCAAGTGAGCGCTTAAATACTTCGATTGAATTTACTTTCTCAATCCCATAATATAAAAACATGATAGCGATCATTGATTACGGAATGGGAAATCTCAGGAGCGTTGAAAAGGGATTTCAAAAGGCAGGCGTTGAGGTCATGGTGACGAACAGGCCTGAGGACGTTAAGAATGCAGACGGCGTGGTTCTTCCCGGCGTAGGCGCATTCAAGGACTGCATGAGGGAGCTGACAAATCTCGACCTGACAACGGCCATTGTCGAATCCATAAAAAGCGGCAAGCCCTTTCTCGGCATATGCCTCGGCCTTCAGGTGCTCTTCAGCGAATCAGAAGAGTTCGGAAGGTGCATGGGGCTCGATATCTTTAAAGGAAAGGTCCCGAGATTTCCCAAAAGCAGCCTCAAGGTCCCTCATATGGGATGGAATGAGATAAAGATACGGAAAGAGAATCCTCTTTTAAAGGGTATCCCGGATAAAAGTTATTTCTACTTTGTGCATTCTTACTATGTTGTGCCTGAAGACAGTTCCATCATCTCAACAACTACTGATTATGGAATCGAGTTCACATCGTCAATATGGAAAGACAATGTCTATGCCGTTCAGTTCCACCCGGAAAAGAGCCAGGCCCTCGGACTGCGGCTGCTCAGGAATTTCGGGGATATTGTGAAAAAAGCTCGCTGATACTCTTCTTCAAAACAGGATGAATTTTCTCAGGCGCTATCTCTGAAAGAGGCTTCAAGACAAATTCTCTCCCTGCGATATGAGGATGCGGTATCTCCAGTTCAGGAGTTTTTAAAACAAGGTCACCATAAAGCAGGATATCAAGGTCAATAACTCTCGGCCCCCAGCGTACAGACTCTTCACGCCCTATTTCAGACTCGATATTTTTAAGAAGTTTTAAAAGCGCATCAGGGGATAAAGCGGTCTCAGCCTCAACCGCCATATTGATGAACTTCGGCTGGCCTTCCAAACCCCACGGCTCTGTCTCTATCATAGAGGAAGGTTTTGTAACTTTGATGCCGTTGTCTCTGAGAAGAGAGACCGCCTTCATGCAGTTCTCTTCCCTGTCGCCGAGGTTTGAGCCGATGCCGATGTAAGCTGTAGGCATGTTTTTCAGAGCGCCTTCTTTATCCTTGCGACAGCTTCTTTCATCCTCTTCTCATCCACGGTAAGCGCGAATCTTATATATCCCTCGCCCGGCGCGCCGAAGCCGTTGCCCGGAGTTGCAAGGACACCTGCTTTATCCAACAGGAGCGCTGCGAATTTTGAAGAAGAATATCCTGCCGGAACCTTTGCCCAGAGATAGAAAGTGGCCTCAGGTTTTATAGCCTTAATGCCGATCTCTTTTAATCCTTTATAAAGGACATCCCTTCTGCCCTGATAGGTCTTCCTTATCTTTTCAAGAACAGCATCTTCCGTCTCGAGCGCGGCTATTCCCGCCTCCTGTATCGCCTGGAATATGCCTGAGTCCAGATTCGACTTTATCTTTCCGAGCCCTGCTATCACATCCTTATTGCCTGCTGCAAAACCTATCCTCCATCCGGTCATGTTGCATGTCTTTGAGAGTGAGTGAAATTCAATCCCAACTTCTTTGGCTCCCGGAATCTGAAGAAAGCTCAAAGGTTTCTTTCCGTCGTAGTAGATCTCTGAATAAGCGGCGTCATGACATACGATGATATTGTTCTTTGCTGCAAAGTCGATCACCTCTTTATAAAAGCCTCTTCCTGCACATGCCGATGTTGGGTTGTTCGGATAATTGATGAAGATGAGCTTCGCTTTTTTAAGGACATCTTTTGGTATCGCCTTCAGGTCAGGCAGATATTTGTTCTTCTCTATGAGCGGCATGATGTGGCTCTTCCCGCCTGCAAAGAGCGTGGCAACAGGATAAACAGGATATCCCGGCGAAGGCACAAGCACAACATCTCCGGGATTTATGAATGCAAGAGGAATATGGCCGATACCCTCTTTTGAACCTATGAGAGAGACTACTTCTGTTTTGGGGTCGAGCTTAACATTGAACCTTTTCTTGTACCAATCAGCAACCGCCTGCCTGAACGAGAGCATCCCGGCATATGACGGATAGCGGTGATGTTCAGGATTCTCAACAGCCTTCTTTATCCTCTGGACAATATGCCTCGGCGTAGGAATGTCAGGATCGCCTATGCTCAGGTCTATAAGGTCAACGCCTTTTTTCAGCGCGTCCTGTTTCATATCATCTATGGCTGCAAAGAGATACGGCGGCAGTTTTTTTACTCTGTCGGCAAGTTCTGCGGAAACCTTTTTACTCAATTTATTCCTCCTCTATAACTTAAACAAAACCTATTTATAAACTCTGTTCGGCTGTCATTCCGGCGGCTCCGTCCAGCCTACTGTTGGCTTGTCCGGAATCTTCCCCTCTAAAAAGAGGGGTTAGGGGTGTGTTTTATCTCAACATCCCCCTGTATCCACCTTTTTCAGGGGGAATTCAAAGACTGGATTCCCGACAAGCGGAAATGACGCTGCTTCGGACGTTTATTATAAGGAGATTGAATATGATATTGCAAAAAAGATTGATTCTACTCTCTTAATTAAGAGCCTTCATTCAATCAAGAACCATACTTGTTCCTATACAGGATGTCCAGCGGGCTTTGAGGAGCTTTTGTTATATCTCGGACCACAAACTGAAAAGGCTATTTTTTGCTTGATTTATAAATTATTACTCTCTAAAATGATTAATGATTGAGGAAATACGAGTGGTAACATACTAATTGTTAGGTTTCAATAATAATGACAATTAAAGACAAAAGAAATATATGCGGCCATTGTAATTCATCGGCTTTGGAATATTTCGGCATGACTCCCGGCGGATTTCATTATTATTTCCAATGCTCAAATTGTCAGAAATATACAGAGTATTATTATTCTTTAAAGACACAAATAATCATTGGCCTTGTTACAGCAATAGTATTTTTTGTTTTGGCCTTTCTTGCAGTTCTTTCAAACTCTCCACGAACCGGCATATTGTATTGTTTCTCCTTTGCGGCTCTATCAGTCGCAATCTGTTATAAATACAAATGGACTTACATCAAAATAATTCCGATCGAAAACTTACCCAATGATCGCTGGATAATACTCGCTCCACATAAGAGGCTCCGGCTAATCCTTGCTCTAATTTTCGGCATTGCGTTTATTGCATATCTCGGAATATTCTTTCTTAATTTGTCACGGCAACAATGAAAAATAAACCTAACAATCGGCTCGACAACCGACCGGGATTAAAGCTGGTTTGGTTTTGCCTCTGGCTAGTTGCCCCAGCGGGTCAGCCGCAGCGTTATCTGAAATACTGAACAATATATTTCAATGCAAGGAAGGTGATTATCGTAGTGAGCATCAATTTGATAAATTTCTGCGGCATGAATTTCTGACATCTTGCACCTAAATACATTCCCGCAAATCCGCCGACTCCGAAGCGAATTCCGAGCATCCAGTCCGGCGATGTGGAAAGGCCTGCTTTTGCTGGCATGACGCTGTAGAGAGCGACATGCGCAATCAACGCGATTGACAGGATACGCTCACCCTGTTGTATACTTGTAGACAAGTATATGGAGGCCATATGGAAACTACGACTGTAAGGGTTCATAAGACAACACGGGAAAAACTTAAAAAGATATCATCGTCTGAACATGTATCTATTACTGACTTGATCGACCGGCTTGTCGCAGAACACGAGCGTTCTTTCTGGAGAGGGTTTGAGGATGAGGCGGTGACATTCCTGGACAAGGAGGAAAAAAGATCACGAAAATCTTTTGAAGGGGTTCTGGGAGATGGTCTTGCAAAATAAGCCTATTCCGCAACGGGGCGACATATGGTTAGTAAATTTCAGCCCTGCTGTAGGCTCTGAGATAAGGGAACCACACCCCGCCCTTGTAGTATCTGTTGACGACTTGAACAAGAGCGCATGGGGTCTCATTGTAGTTTGCCCCATATCAACATTCAGAAAGGAAAGGCCTTTCAGGCTTCATGTCCCTCTCTCACCGCCGGAAGGAGGTATTCAGCATCTCTCCATTATCAGATGCGATCAGGTCAAGTCCCTATCTATCCAAAGGTTTTCAGAAAAATGGGGAACGATAAGCGCCGACACAATGCAGAATGTGAATTACATCTTGCGAAGATTATTGGGCTTGTGATTTCCAACCAGATGGGAACCCGCTGAACTCGTTAACCGAAATATTGAACAATATATTTCAATGCCAGGAAGATGATTATCGTAGCGAGCATTAATTTGATGAATTTCTGCGGCATGAACTTCTGACATCGCGCGCCTAAATACATCCCTGCAAATCCTCCGATGCCGAAAAGAATTCCGAGCATCCAGTCCGGCGATGTGGAAAGGCCTGCTTTTGCAGGCATGATGCTGTAGAGGGCGACACCTGCAATAGATGTTAAGAATGTCCCCATCAGCGCGGCTCCTGCCACTGTATAAACAGGCAGGTGAAAGACCGCCACGCAGAACGGCGCAATGATCGCGCCTCCGCCGATGCCGTATGTCCCGCCTATGATACCGACAATAAATGCAAGCAGGAACATCGCAGGAGTGCTGTATGAAAACCTCTCTCCCCAGAATTCATATTCCACTCTTGAGAGAGTGAATGATATCGTCTTTACGACCGCCTCTTTTGGAAGCCCTGCCGCAACTTTGGCATTCTGTTCTTTCTTTATCTCTGCCGCCCTCTGTTTGAACTTCTCATCAAGCGCCTTTATCTTGTCTTTTCCCGCAGATGCCCTGCCGGTCATTTCATAGAAGAGCCTGCCTCCAAGATACAGAAGGACACAGCCCACAAAGAGCTTGAAGGCGCGCGGGTCGGGCAGATACTGCACTCTAAGGTAATAACCCATGAAGACGCCGGGCAATGTGCCGACTATCACAACCCATGTCAAAGGCCATGCCATGCGGCCTTCTTTTATATAACGGTAGACGCCGCTTGGGATAGCTACGATATTAAATACAAAGTTGGTAGCACTGACCGAGGGGCTTGTGTAATTAAGAACGCTCATCTGAAACGGCAGTAGAAGGAATGCGCCTGAGACACCGCCCATGGATGTAAAGAAAGAGACCACAAAAGCCACCAGCGGCGGTAAGAATATATATGTCTCAACGCCTGATACAGGGAATAGTATCTTAAATATGTCCAATTAGTCTTCCCTCCACTTCGGAACTGAACCGCGCTCTTTCTTCTTCTGCGACTGCATATGCTTATCCTCCAGCATCTTCTCTTTCGCGCGTTTGGAACGCTTGCGTTTCTGCCGCCTTATCTTTTCAGCGCGCTGCTCCTCTTCAGACTCATCCTTTTTAATAAGCCGCTCTATCTTATTAAATAGAAGTTCGCGTGCGCGGTAGCGGTTCAGCCCCTGTGTACGTTCCTTCTGGCATTTGACTTCAATGCCTGTCGGGATGTGCTTGAGATAGACACAGGTCGAAACCTTGTTGACGTTCTGCCCGCCTTTGCCGCCGGAACGGATAAACTTCTCATCAATATCCTTTTCAAAGATGGCAAGGCTTTTAAGCTTCTCTCTGAGAGCCTTCTCTTTTTCAGCGCTGACTGAAAGCATTGGTCTCCAACTCGTTGAACTATTTGAATTTAATAATTATAGCACCAAAGTGGCGGTTCTCGGCTTATCGCCTGACCAGCCTCTGTTATTATTGACAAGATAAGGCGATTTCATTAAAATACAATACTTTTTTTTGAGGGGGAGATAATATTATGAGTCATGCCTGGAGACCGTTATTCGTTGTTATTGGCCTTCTTGCAACCATACTTATTGCAAGGGCCATACTCATTCCCTCCGACTTCGTTGCAAAGAACGGTGATTACAAGTATCAGTGGCACCGTGTAGGCAATGAAGAGGAATGGAAGAACTTCACAGTAAAGTACAAAGGCGGTAAAGAGTACTGTGGCGAATGCCACGATGATGAGTTCACCTGGATATCCGCATCAAAGCATGCAAATGTGCAGTGTGAAAACTGCCACGGGCCTGCCTTGGGCCACCCTGAGGAAGCGCCTGAGAAGCTCGCTATCGACAGGAGCAGGGAGCTTTGCCTGAGATGCCACGCGAAACTGCCTTACAGACCAAAAACCTATAATGAACTGCCTCAAGGACCGATCGCACTTGCTATGCAAGACCCGGAAGAGCACAACACCGGTGTTGAATGTGTAGAATGCCATGATGTCCATAAAGCAGATTTCACGGAATAAGGGAGGGTACGGCGTGAAACAATCAAGAAGAGACATATTAAAATTAGGCGCTATCACAATCGCCGGCGTCACGATCCCTTTGACAGCATTTGAGCTTCTCACCCCTGAGGCGCTTGCTTCCACAAAGAAGGAGCACGGCACAGGCAAGAGATGGGGGTTTGTTGTTAATGCGACAAAGTGTGTCGGCTGCGGCATGTGTGTTAAGGCATGCAAAACTGAGAACGAAGTTCCTATGGATATAAAGGTATCAAGGACCTGGGTCGAGAGATACATCCAGCTCAAGGACGGAGAGGTCATCATTGATTCTCCTGAAGAAGCAAGGAACGGATTCATAAAGAACGACCCGCGCGGCAGGACGATAAAGGAAGAGGATATTTCCAAGGGCTTCTTCGTTCCAAAGCTCTGCAACCAGTGCGAGAAACCTTCATGCGTTCAGGTCTGCCCGGTCGGAGCCACATACAAGACCGAGGACGGCGTTGTGCTTGTCGACAGGACATGGTGCATCGGCTGCGCGTACTGCGTTCAGAACTGCCCGTACGGCGCAAGGTTCATCCATCCCGTGCATATGGTCGCTGAGAAGTGCACCTTCTGCTACCACAGGATAACAAAGGGCATGAACTCCGCGTGTATGGACGCATGCGCATTCGGAGCAAGGAAGATCGGCGACATTAATGACCCCAACAGCGAAGTCTACAAGCTGATAAACAGCAACAGGGTCATGGTACTAAAACCAGAATACGGCAACGAGCCTATGGTATTTTACATCGGCCTTGACCATATAGTGAGGTGATCGGAAAATGGTAGAACATACAATGGCACACGGAGAGATCTGGACAATAAAAGAGCTGTTCACTTACCCGAATGAGTACATCTACTGGACCATTCACATCGCTATCTATCCTTATATAACAGGGCTTGTCGCAGGCGCGTTCGTTCTCTCATCCTTCTATCATGTCTTCGGGATGAGCGAGCTTAAGCCGGTAGCCAGGTTCTCGCTCGTATTTTCATTAGCTCTGCTGATAATAGCGCCCACACCGCTGCTCTTTCACCTGACGCAGCCGCAGAGAAACCATGAGATGATACTTACGCCTCATTTCTACTCTGCCATCGCTTCATTCACAGTTGTTTATATGACATACATGTTCATCGTTCTCGCTGAGATATGGTTTGCCTACAGGGCGTTCATAGTCGCACAGGCAAAGACATGCAAGGGGCTTATGGGAACTCTCTACAAAATGATGACTCTCGGGGCTTATGATGTGAGCAAAGAAGCGCTGCACACAGACCACAGGATGATAACGATACTTGCCGCAGCCGGTATTCCTGCCGCAGGCCTGCTTCACGGTTATGTCGGATTCATCTTCGGCTCTGTCAAAGCTGTTCCTTACTGGAAGACACCTCTTATGCCTTTCGTCTTCCTCATGTCAGCCGTTATCTCAGGCGTCGCGCTCTGCATCGCGACATATATAATAATCTCCAAATTAACCAAGAGAGAGATCAAGCTTGATGCTGTCAAGGCAATGAGCGGCCTTCTCGGCTGGTTTCTTATCGTTGCCTTCCTGCTTGAAGGCGTAGACCTTATATTCCACGGTTATCTGGCTGAAGAGTTCTGGCCGATGCTCAGCATAGTCATCTTTGACAAACTCTTCGTCAAGATGTTCGTCATGCAGTGGGGACTGGGAATGATCCTTCCGTTCATTATGCTCAAACTGCCGAGGCTCACATCTACAAGAGCTTTTATAGCATCAGTGCTTGTTATAATCGGCGTCTTCATGATGAGGATGAATGTTATCCAGGGCGGCGGACAGGGACTCTCAAAGAGCCTCTCAGGCTTCATGACATACACTTTGCCGATAATACCTACTAACCTTGAGACATTCAAAGAGGGACTCGCGGCAGTGATAATCCTTCTCTCAGCGCCGTTCATACTCCTTTACATATTCAACAAGATACTGCCGATATTCCAGTCAGACGATCACTAAGATTTTTAATTGAATGTAATCAGAAGGCGTCCTCCCGATACATCGGGAGGACGCCTTTTTTATTCCATTTCCTATTCCCCTCTTTAGCAAAGAGGGGTTAGGGGAGATTTTATAATATTATTGTGCTTGTATTTACTGACTCATACAACTATAATTTTCTTGTTCCAAAATATATATGAATTGTTATGACTAAGAAATTATGGCACTAAAGGTATCAAGCGATTTCAAGAACTGGAAACATGCAAGATTATTATTAGATACATCTGCTTTGTTGAAGCTGATTGCCCCCGATTTAAATGAACCTGGCACTCAAAACCTGAGAGCTTACATTGAAGCTGGGATAGCTGTTCATACCTGTGATTATTGTATTGGTGAATTTCTTGGTATTATGAAAAGGAAATGGCTATCAAAGAATGATCCGAAGAAAGTTTCCATAGACGGATACTTGTTGTCAATCAATAGACTACAAAATAAGATAGCAAAAAATAGATTACATGTTCATCAACTCTCTCTGCCCAAGTATTATGACAAATCTCTTGCGATAGTGAAAAAATATAACATAGATATGATTGATTCGATGTTATTATTGTATTTCCAAGACTCTCAAGATCTCGATTTATTTGTAACTGCTGATGGAGAACTCACGAAGGCGGCACATGATTTCAAGTTATTATGCTGGAACTTAATAGATGCCCCAGAACCGCCAAACTAACATGAAAACAGAGCCGGTTCCGGCTTGACTCTCGGCATTTAGCTGAAAAAGTAAGATAAATTTGTCATAGCAAATCTTCAGAGAGGTTACATGAAAGTCACATTTGAATGGGATGATATTAAAGCAAAAGCCAATTTCAAGAAGCATAAAGTAAACTTTGATGAAGGCAAAACTATCTTTAATGACCCATTCCTATTTACGTTTCCGGATAATGAGCATTCCACAAAAGAAGAACGTCATATAAACATTGGACTTTCTGCACATGGGCGTATTTTAATTTTGACTCATACTGAACGGCAAGGTAAAATACGTATTATCAGTTGCAGGAAAGCAACAACGTGTGAAAGGAGATTTTATGAAGAAGGCAGTTTCTAAAGAGATACCGGAAAAAGAAGACATGAAATCTGAATATGATTTTTCAAAGATGAAGGGCGCAGTGCGGGGAAAATACTATAAGGCCTATCGTGCTGGTCATAAAGTGGAGGTTCTTAAAGCAGACGGGAGTACTTCGGTAGAATATTTTAAGCTTAAAGAAGGCGCCGTTATGTTGGAACCGGACGTTAGAAAATATTTTTCAAACTCGGAGTCAGTCAATAAGGCGCTTAGGTCATTGATTGCGATTATTCCATCAAAAAGGCGGTCTGCTGCTCACTCAAAAGGGTAATCTACTTACAGCCAACCACCCTTCTCGGAAGCACATTCCCTTTATTCGCCTCTTCAAACGCCTTCCGATACATCTCAATCGCCCTGTCCTGCTCGCCTTTGAGTTCATACGCCTTCCCAAGTTCGTAACTGGTCCTTTGCGGGTTAGGACTCCCCTGAGTAGTATCTGACAGGATCTTTATAGCTTTATCAAGATCTCCTTTTACGATGAGCGCCTCTCCAAGTCCTGTCTTTGCGTCATGCGACAAGGGGTCGATCTCAAGCGCCTTATTGAATTCCTGTACAGCGCTATCCGCATCATTTGTCCGAAGAGAGAGAAAACCGATAAGTATATTTGACTTCAAAAAATCCGGTTTGGCATCCAAAGATTTTTTTGCAGTTGAGATTGCCAGGTCAATAAGCCCTGCCTCTGCGAAATTAAGGGCAAGGTTATAATTTCTTTCAGCTGCGACAGCCGATTCATCTATGCCTTCTTTTAAGGGGTTAAGCATATCGCTTAAACCCTCTTCCCTGATCTCGCCGAGCATGAATTTGAGATATCCCTCAGTTGTAAATTTATAAGAGAGCGAGTGCCCCGGAATGTTATATGCAACCTTGCCGTCCTTGTTAATGATCAGCGTTGAGGGATAGACCCTGACCTCGTATATCCCGAATACCTTTCTATCCTTATCTATCAGCACAGGAAACTCAATTCCATTATCCGCAAGTATCTTGCGGGCATCTGTATAATCCTCAGATTCAGGGATTATGCTCAGGACCTGCACGCCCTTCTGCTTGTAGTTGCTGAAAAGGTACTGGCCGTCTTTAAGCGCCAGAAAGGAACGTTTCTGCTCCGGGTTCCAGTAAACAAGCACCACTATCTTCCCGCGGTATTCATTCAGCGAAACAAACTCCCCGGTCAAAGACTTTAATATAAAATCAGGGGCCTCTTCTCCTACGGCTATATTGATAGCGTAGGCTGGTGTGTTTAATAATAAGAACGACAGCAGCAGGATTAAAATGAGCGGCTTAGCTTTTTTCATAAATATATTATACTCCCTTTTTATTTAAACAACGAAATGCAAAAAGGGCACATCCCATTTTTGCGGGATATGCCCTTTTAATAAATCTTTCCAATAAAAATTAATGTGCGTTTTTAAGCGGTGAATGCTCGTGAGTCTTTTCCAGTCTCTCCTTGAAATTAAACTTATACTTTGGATCGACCTTGTCAGTGAACGGGCTGTCGCCGCCGTGGCATACCATACAGCCTTTTTCATCTTCTGAAGGAAGAATGAGCCCTGCTGCTTTAACCTCAGCAAGTTTGTACTCTTTGTTAGCCTTCATTATGTCCTTGTACGCGCCTCCGGGTCCGTGGCATCCTTCACACTGTACTCCGGCAAGATCCGGTGTCTCCTCGATGCTCGTAAAACCACCCGGTTTCCCGTAACCTGTTGTGTGGCACTTGAGGCACCCCTTATCATGGGTATAATCCTTTGCGCCATCCAGGCCTGCTTTCTTCTTTTCGTCTGCCTTCACGCCAGCCTTGAGGTTCTCAAAACTGCCTGACATGCTTGTCTTTTCCCATGCCTTAAACTGAGCTATATGGCACATCTTGCATTTTTTAGCGCCTACATAATCAGCTGCACCGGCAGTCGCAACGCCAAATACTGAAGCAACAAAAAGAACTGCAAAAACAACGGTCATGATTTTTTTCATTTGTTTCACCTCCTCTCTATTTAATTTTATATCCATCAGCTCTAAAATAGAGCGTTTACAAACCATACATAATTCAGTGGCGGAGGAGGTAGGATTCGAACCCACGGGACTTTCGCCCTACGGTTTTCAAGACCGTCGCCTTCGACCACTCGGCCACTCCTCCACTAAAACATATATGATACTTATGAAAAAGAAATGAATAAAAAAAGTTATATATATTAATCCGTTATCTACTGCTGATCGTATCGGTTCCCATATAATGCCTGAGGACGTCGGGTATTATAACAGAACCGTCCTCTTGTTGGAAGTTCTCCAGTATCGCTGCAAAAGTTCGGCCAACGGCAAGGCCTGAGCCGTTCAATGTATGGACAAACTCTGTTCCCTTTTTACCCTCTGTCTTGAACCTGATATCAGCCCTTCTCGCCTGAAAGTCCTCAAAGTTCGAGCACGATGATATCTCCCTGTACTTCTGCTGTGCGGGAAACCAGACCTCTATGTCATATGTCTTTGCAGCGGAAAAACCCATATCGCCTGTGCATAATGAGATGACACGATACGGCAGCCCGAGCCTCTTCAGAACCTCTTCAGCATTATTTGTAAGGGTTTCAAGTTCATCATAAGAGCCTTCGGGTTTTACAAATTTGACAAGCTCGACCTTGTTGAACTGGTGCTGCCTTATGAGCCCTCTCGTGTCCTTGCCGTATGAACCTGCCTCGCGCCTGAAGCATGGCGTATATGCGGTGTAATAAACAGGAAGGCCGTCTTCCATCAGTATCTCCTCCCTGTGAATATTTGTGAGAGGAACCTCTGCAGTAGGGATAAGCAAAAGTGCTTTTGCGTCGCTCTCTTCAAGCTTGAAGAGGTCATTTTCAAACTTCGGAAGCTGACCCGTTCCGGTCATTGATTCACGATTCACAAGAAAAGGCGGCATGACCTCTGTGTAGCCGTGCTCTTTCGTGTGGAGGTCAAGCATAAAGTTTATCAAGGCCCTCTCAAGGCGTGCGCCCGCGCCTTTATAAAGAACAAAGCGTGCGCCTGTTATCTTGCCGGCCCTGTCAAAATCAAGTATCCCGAGCTCCTCGCCGATATCCCAGTGGTTCTTTGGTTCAAAAGAGAACTCCGGTATCACGCCCCATCTCCGCAGTTCAACATTCCCGGTTTCATCTTTGCCGACAGGGACAGATTCATGGGGGATGTTCGGTATCAATAAAAGCTCATCTTTGGCAAGCGTCTCAAGCTCCCGCAGCTCTGTCTCCCTTGCCGCTGTCAGCTCAGATACCTTCTTTGCCTTCTCAAGAAGTTCAGAAGCATCCTTGCCCTCTTTCTTGAGCCTGCCTATCTCCTGCGACAAAGTGTTCCTCAGCTGCCTGTCATCTTCAACAGCCTTGAGCAGTTCTCTCCTCTTGGACTCAATCTGGAGGAATTTATCAAGGATAGCGGTATGTTCCGAACGCTTCTTAAGCGCCTCTATGACCTTGTCTGTATTTTCCCGTACTAATTTAACGTCAAGCATAAATAGTGTCCGTAAAAAACAATTTAATATTATTAGTTGTCATTCCGGCTTGTCCGGAATCTTCCCCTCTAAAAAGAGGGGTTAGGGGTGTGTTTTATCTCAACATCCCCCTGTATCCCCCTTTATTAAGGGGGAATAAAAAAGCTGTTTTTTCATCAAAAGCAATCTGTTATAATACAACACCTTGCTAAGAAAGTTCATTCACATATCGCTCATCCAGCTTTTTCTCTTTATCCTTATTATGCCGGGCTGCTCCCATGCTTTTAACATTAAAATTCAGCCCAAAGAAACATTCCCGGGCGATGTACTGTTCCTGAAGCTTATATCAGAGGCCCCTGTTCTCCCTGAAGCAGCCTTTCTCGGGAAGAAGATAACCTTTTATAAACTTCAGGGCAATGAATACGGGGCGCTTGTGCCTCTTGATATTGAGACCGCTCCGGGTGATTACAGCATAAGCGTAAAGGCAGAGAGCGTAAGCATCAGCCTGAAGGTCAAGATATCGCCCTATGATTTTCCGACAAAGAAGATGACACTGCCTGAAGAAAAGGTCACGTTAAGCCCTGAAGACAGCCTGCGGGTGGAGAAGGAGTTCCTCATGCAGGAAGAGATATGGAAATCAGCTAATGAAAAGATATGGGACGGCGGATTCGTTTCACCGACAGATACGGCGGTCTCTGAAAAGTTCGGGGTAACGCGAATAATGAATGAGAAGAAGGCGAGCGTGCACAAGGGGATCGACCTTAAGGCAGGCAGCGGAGCGTCTGTCAAAGCCATAAATTCAGGAAAGGTCGTATTAAATGAAGACCTCTTTTACGGCGGGAACACACTGATAATAGACCACGGCATGGGGCTCTTTTCAGTATACATGCATCTCTCAAAATTCAATGTCAAAAACGGTGATGAAGTTGCAAAGGGAGATGTCATAGGATTCGCCGGCATGACAGGCAGGGCAACAGGCCCGCACCTTCACATGAGCGTAAAACTGCAGGGCGTGAGCGTAAATCCGGAAGCGCTTATGAAGCTGGCGTTTTGATTTCAATTCAACCACAAACCAGACAAAAACAAGGACATTTTTATTGACAAGATAATAGCATTTTATTAATTTGTCTGTATATATCAAGGAGATTTACTGACATAACATTGGACATTTATGAAGACATTTAAAAATACACATCCCTAGTTATCATTTCAGTAGAAAAATATAATGATAGCTATCAAATAGCCTTCAAAAGTTATTGGCCGAATCACAACTTTATGCTATGTTCCATAACTACATAATAACTGGTTAGATTGCCCTGATTGAGTCAGATATGGATAGAGACGGATATAAATTCGATTTAGTGACCCAACGATTTATTATAAACAGATGGGAAACAGAAACGGGACAAAAGGTAAGAGAAGATGTTATCCAAGGTCTCAAAAATTCGGTGGAAGTAAGAGCAATTTTAGATTCCTATGTATTAGCTCATCCAGAAAACGTTGAACCATATGGGTATCCACATTATCCAAAAAATGCAATGACAGAAGGTGGTTTCTGGGTTTTAACAAACGATGATTTGCGAGGTATAAACTTTTTCAGTGAAGATTTTTCAGGAAGCCCTTCCTTTGAGAAGAAAAGTCTTACATATAGTTCGTTCTTTGACTGCAATTTGACGGATGCAAACTTTGAAATGACCGACTTATCATATGCTCGTTTTGATAACTGCAAGATGGATAAGATTATATTGGCCGGTTCGGGGGGCTTTTCTACAAAAATACTAAATAGTTCTGTGCGTAATGCCTGTATTTGGAAATGTGGATTTAGAGACTGTGATTTCTCGGGGTCAGATTTTTTTGGAGCTTATTTAGAAGATATTGTGTTGGAAGATATAACTGTGAACTATTTGACCCGTTTTGACATTAAATTAAGCCGCTCTTGGAAAAAGCGAGCCAGGCCAATGGAACAAGACCCTGACATATTCCGAGCGATAAGATTAGCATATGGCCGAGCAGAACTTTGGTCATTGATGGATCAATACCTTGTTAAGGAAAAACGCGGACAAAGAAAACATATTCTATGGCCTCAATTCCGAAAAGAGAAAACCATCCAAACATTTATAATTTGGGTTTACAATCTGACATACGACTTGGTCTCAGTTTATTCCACCATGCCTAGGCGAATACTCTCTATCGGCTTTGCAGTAGCCATACTTTTTTCGACAATATATCGTTTGGCAGGCACAGCGAATGAACTACCTCGCAGCAGAGCTGAACGAGGTATCAAAAACTTACTGCTCAAACAAGACTAACTGCTTATTATTATAAATTCTCTCATACTCTTTTGGATTTCGCCCTTGGTTCTTCACATAGTTCATTATTGTCTCTTCGTTACCATGCTTACCAACTGTAGATATGAAATATCCTGATGTCCAGAAGTCACCACCCCAAAGAATTCTTTTCACCTCAGGTCGCCTTAAGAAAATCTCTTTTGCTATTATACACAACCTTTGCGACATTGGGATATGGTGATTTACATTATGGAGCTGAACATCCTTTATTAAGAATTACAAGTACGCTTGAAGCTTTTATAGGTGCCGTTATTATTTCACTATTTGTTGTTGTGTTATCAAAAAAGATTCTTAGATGAACAATCTAACCAAATGCACGTGAACAAGTGCCACAGGACGCTTTTTCAGATGATCGACGGTTTGAGGTTTGCAAATCGGTTATTTTGCTCTGTGAGGTCATTCATTGGTACTCGTCAGTGAACTCCTCGTTCCCCTTCGCTCCACTCAATGTCTCTGTCACCAGAAACATACCAACAGTTGAAGATATCGCGTATTTAATGCAAGAATTAACAGACACAAAAGCTGTGAATGCTATAATAAGTCATAAATATTTTATAAAATGATTAAGGAGGTCTTAGATGCCGAAGATTGTTGCGCAAATCCCTGAAGATATTTATCGAAATATCAACGAAGAAGTGAAGCTCGGGATTTTTTCTGATGCGTCGGAAGCGGTCAGTTCCGCGCTCAAAAAATCTTACGCAGGAAAAAGCAGGGCTTTTCTCCAGTGGCTTCTTAAAAAAGAAGGCATATCAGAATCTGAAATGCTTAAAGAACTTGAGAAGCTCCGCAAATGAGATATAAGGTCTTTCTGGATACAAACATACTTCTGTCAGGTATCTTCTTTAAAGGTAATGAATCCACAGTTCTTGATTTAGTAGAGGTGGAGCTTGTCACAAGCGAGGATGCAGTTGCTGAATTACACAAGGTAGTTAACAAAAAACTTAAATATCTCAAAGACAGAACTCTCGAAATCGCACTCCTTGAAACTCAACGGGCTTTAAGTGATATTACCATTCTGAAACGGTCAAAATATAATCAGAGGGTCAAAGAAGCTGAAACCCTGATAACACATAAAAAAGATGCCCTTATTCTTGCGTCAGTACTCTATGCAAAGCCGGATTATTTCTTGACCGGTGATGCACATTTCTTTTCTGACAAGATCAAAAACATTATCCCCGTGCTAACTGCGAAAGAATTTCTTGCCAAGATTAAGAAGAGATGAACACATATCTTGTGTTAATTCTCATCACATATCTTCTCATAACCACCTTCGGCTACTGGCTCGATTATCTCAATCTCTCTAATTTAAAAAAATACGGCTCTGTAATCCCGCCGGAGTTTGAGGGGAAGATAGACGGCGAGTTATTAACAAAGACAAAGAACTACACGGTTGAGAAGACGCAGTTCGGTTTCATCTCTTCAGGCTTTGATAACATCATCCTTCTGCTATTTCTCTTTGGCGGAATATTGAACATCTATAACTCATGGATCGCTTCAATGCAGATGAACTTCATCCTCTCCGGCCTCGCCTTCTTTCTGCTGCTTACATATGCGCAGACAATCATCTCAACGCCCTTCAGTCTCTACAGCACATTCAGGATCGAGAAGAAGTACGGCTTCAATACAATGACTATGAAGCTGTGGGTAGTAGACTTTATAAAATCACTGCTGCTCTCAACTGTGCTGATGGGGATACTTCTGTCAGTCGGGCTGCTCCTAATACAGAAGAGCCCTGACCTCTGGTGGTTCTATCTCTGGTGCTTCTTCTTCGCCTTTACCATCTTTATGATGTATATTTCGCCATATGTGCTGGAGCCGCTATTCAATAAGTTCACGCCGATTGAAGACGAGGAGTTTGTTGATGACATAAAGAACCTGATGCAGAAGGCAGGTATAAAGGTGAGCAGGGTCTTTAAGATGGACGCGTCAAAAAGGTCAAAACATACCAACGCCTATTTCTCAGGGATCGGAAAGGTGAAGAGGATCGTGCTCTTTGATACACTTTTGGAAAAACTCGATAAGGATGAGATAATAGCGGTGCTTGCGCATGAGGCAGGGCACTGGAAGAAGAAGCATCTTTTAAAGATGTTAGCTGTCACCGAACTGATAGCGTTGATAGTTATGTTCATCGCTTACAAAGCCACGCAAAGCGATTTTCTGATAGAGCTTTTCAATATCAATGATAGCACCTTCTTTGCAAAGATCATTTTGCTCTCATTTATATTTTCAATAGCAAGTTTCCCGTTTTCACCTTTGTTCAATCAGTTATCAAAAAGGCATGAGAAAGAGGCTGACCGTTTTTCATATGAGCTGACAGGAAAAACAGACGGCATGATCGGCGCGCTTGTAAAGCTCTCAAAAGACAACCTCTCAAACCTGCATCCTCATCCGCTGTACGCTTTGTTCCATTACTCCCATCCGCCTGTGTTGGAGAGGATCAGGCAGATAAAGGGATTGAAGAAGTAAACTTGTTTCTTCACACTTTTCATATATAATTATTTTAGACTTTATAATTAAACTGATCTTTTGAATAACTTGAATACATCTGCTAAAAAGATAATTGCAGCATTTATGATAATGTTTGGCTTGTCAGGGTGCGTCACTGTCGGGCCGGATTATGTCTCTCCAAAAATATCCGCGCCTGATAAGTGGAATGCCGGCACAGATGTCAGGAGTGATGATGCCGCAACCCTTGAGAAGTGGTGGTCAACGCTCAATGATCCGGAGTTAACGAGCCTGATAGAACGTGCTGTGAACAGCAGCCTTGGCATACGCGAGGCCAAGGCGAGAGTGCGTGAAGCAAGGGCGCGCAGAGGCATAAGCAGTGCTGAACTTTTTCCGACTGTTGATGCCTCAGGTTCAGCGCAGCGCAGCCGGAGCAGCAGCGGCACTGAGAATGACTTCTACTCTATCGGCTTTGACGCGGGGTGGGAGATAGACCTCTTCGGCGGTGTCCGGCGATCAGTGGAGGCGGCCGATGCAGACCTTGAAGCGAGTGAGGAGGAACTGCATGATGTGCTCGTTTCGCTCCTCGCAGAGGTATCTCTGAACTATGTTGATGTACGGCTCTATCAGGCAAGGATAGCGATAGCAGAGTCAAATCTTGCGGCACAGACAGAGACATATCAGATCGCAGGGTGGCGTAATGAAGCAGGCCTTGTGAGCGGGCTTGATGTGGAAGAAGCGATGTACAACCTGGAAAAGACGCGGTCGCAGATACCTGCCTTAAGAAGCGGGCTTGAACAGGCCATGAACAATATTGCAGTATTGCTTGGTAAAGATCCAGGGGCATTGTATGCTGAACTTTCTGAACAAAGAGCCATTCCTGTTACGCCTGTTGAGATAGCTGTGGGGCTTCCCGCTGACCTGCTCAGGCGCAGGCCTGATGTGCGGCAGGCAGAGCGCAGGCTTGCGGCTCAGACAGCCCGCATCGGAGTTGCAACTGCCGGGCTTTATCCCCAATTCAGCCTCTCAGGATCGATCGGACTTGAAGCCCTGGAGCTTGATGATCTCTTCTCTTATGGGAACCGGACGTTCGGGATCGGGCCTGGTTTTAGATGGAATATATTTGACGCGGGAAGCATCAGAAAGAATATCGAGGTTCAGAATGCGCTTCAGGAACAGGCTTTGATACAGTATGAAACCGCAGTGCTTGAGGCGCTTCATGATGTGAAAAACGCGCTAACAGCTTATGCCGGAGAGCAGGTTCGCAGGCAGTCGCTTTTAAACGGCTCCAATGCTGCTGAACGCGCTGTCAAACTTGCGCAGGAACAGTATTCATCAGGGCTGATAGATTTTCAGGCCCTGCTGACAGCACAGCAGTCACTGCTCTCGCTTCAGGATCAACTGGCAGGCAGCGACGCAGAGGTGACATCTAATTTGATAAGGCTATACAAGGCGCTCGGAGGCGGATGGACATCCTTGACACCCGCAGCTGAAGATCAGGGGGAATTAATAAAATGAAGACAGATACGGAATCAGACATAATCAAAACATTGGGCGTTGAGCATTCTTCAGGACACGGCAAACGATGGATTGTCATAATTATATTTCTGCTGATCTTAGGGTCTGCTCTGATGATCTGGTGGAAAAGGTCTGAAAATACTAACGCCCCGCAGTATAAGACCAAGCAGGCTGCCCGCGGAAATATCATCGTCACGGTTACCGCTACAGGAACGCTGAAACCGGTCAATCAGGTAGATGTGAGCAGCGAGCTGTCAGGCATAATCAAGACCGTTGAGGCGGATTACAACGATCAGGTAAAGGCCGGCCGGATATTGGCAAAACTCGATACAGAGATACTGGAGGCAAAGGTCGTGCAGTCAAAGGCTGCGCTCGATGCGGCAGAGGCAAAGCTTTTGGAGACAAAGGCGACTGTAGAGGAATCACGCAATCAGCTTGCGCGCCTGAAAAAGGTCTGGGATATCAGCAATAAGAAAGTACCGTCTCAGCAGGAGATGGATACGGCAGAAGCTGCATTGAAACGCGCAGAGGCTATGGAGACCAGCGCAAAGGCGCAGGTATCTGAAGCAAAAGCAGCTCTTAATACGAACAAGACAAATCTTACTAAAGCGATAATACGCTCACCTATAAACGGCATTGTTATTTCACGATCTGTTGAGCCGGGGCAGACGGTTGCGGCATCTTTCCAGGCGCCGGTGCTCTTTACAATGGCTGAGAACCTCACACAGATGGAGCTGTACGTTGATGTTGACGAGGCGGATGTCGGCCAGGTAAAAGAGGGGCAGGCAGCAACCTTTACGGTAGACGCCTTCCCCGACAGGATATTTGAAGCACTTATCACGCAGGTGCGTTACGGCTCAAAAACAGTGGGCGGGGTAGTTACATATGAAACGGTCTTAAGCATGGACAATTCAGATCTTTCATTACGGCCCGGCATGACAGCTTCGGCAGATATTATTGTCAAAAAGATCGAAGACGTGATCCTTGTGCCTAATACAGCGCTGCGTTTTCTGCCTGTGATCCAGGAAGAGGCGGCTCCCTCTTCAAGCGGCGGCAGCCTTATCAGTAAACTCATACGTCCGCCAAGACATTCAACAAGACAGCCTGAGGAGAAGTCCTCGGATAAAAACTCACAGCGCGTCTGGATATTAAAGGAAGGCAAGCCTTTTGCCATATCAATTGTTGTAGGCTCATCCGATGGGATAATGACAGAGGTTTTGTCCGGTGAGATTGAACCAGGAATGGAATTGCTGATCGATGTGAATAACATAAAGAAATAACGATGCTGGACAAATCCCGAAATACTGAAAGCCTGAAGCTGATCCAGCTTAGCGGCGTAAATAAAGTATACGGCATCGGTGAGGCTGCGATGCAGGCACTGCGCGGCATCGACCTCTCTATTGATGCCGGTGAATTTGTGGCTGTGATGGGGCCGAGCGGCTCAGGTAAATCAACCTGCATGAATATACTGGGTTGTCTTGACACTCCTACTTCCGGGAAATATCTCTTCCGGGACGTTGATGCCGGAAGGCTGCATCGCGACCAGCGCGCCCTCCTGCGGCGCAACTATCTCGGGTTTGTCTTTCAGGGCTACAACCTTCTGAACCGCACCACAGCTTTGGAGAATGTCGAACTGCCTCTTGTATACCGCGGGATCTCTGCGAGAGAGCGGCGCACCCAGGCGCTTGAGGCGCTTGAATCTGTCGGGCTTAACGGATGGGAAAATCATACACCTAACATGCTCTCAGGCGGGCAGCAGCAGCGTGTGGCTATAGCCAGGGCTATAGTCACGAAACCGGCACTGCTGCTGGCTGATGAACCAACCGGAAATCTGGATACTGCCAGGAGCCGTGAGATCATGGAACTCCTGACCAGGTTTAACAGCGAGCGGGGCATTACCATAGTGATGGTGACGCATGAAGCAGACATGGCAGCCTATGCAAAACGTATCGTCCGTTTCCGCGACGGCTCTATAGAAACAGACCAGCATAACGGGAGCAAGCCGTAATGATATTCAATACTATTCTTCTTGCCCTAAGAGAGATCAGGCGAAATGTCCTGCGCTCGTCACTGACCATTCTCGGCATCGTGATAGGCGTTGCAGCCGTAATTACCATGGTCACCCTCGGCAGCGGGGCTACACAGCAGGTCACCGCAGATATAACCAAGCTTGGAAGCAATATGCTGCAGGTGAGGCCGGGCCAGGGATTTCACGGCCCGGGCGGCGGCGCAAGTGCAACCGCTTCGATGCTCGGCCTTGATGATGCCGCAGCTATCTCACGGGAAGTCTCCGGGCTGGCTGCTGTTGCGCCTTTTGCTTCTAAGTCGATTCAGGCGATCTACGGGAGCGAGAACTGGTCTACTTCAGTCACAGGCACGAGCAATGAATATCTGGATGTGAGAAACTGGCCTCTGCTGGAAGGCCGGGAATTCACCGACGGAGAACTGCGGGCCGGAAAGTCTGTCTGCATCATAGGCACAACTGTGCGCGACAAACTCTTCGGCGGCATCAGCCCGGTCGGGAATACGATCCGCCTTGGTAAACTCTCATGCCAGGTAATAGGGGTACTCGTATCAAAGGGACAGTCCAGCTTCGGCAGCGATCAGGATGACTTTGTGCTCGTTCCGATCCATATGTTTCAGAGAAGAATAGCCGGGAATACTGACATCAGCACCATACTGGTCTCGGCGCAGGACGGCATTTCAACTGAAAAGGTCCAAAGAGATATCGAACTGCTGATGCGCGAACGCAGGCGCATCCTGCCGGGGAAAGAGGATGATTTCAATGTAAGGGATATGAAAGAGATCGTGAGCACGCTCACAGGCACGACACGTGTGCTTACCGCTCTTTTGAGCGCTGTTGCAGCTGTCAGCCTTCTGGTCGGAGGGATTGGTATCATGAACATAATGCTCGTCTCCGTCACAGAGCGCACAAGGGAGATCGGCATCCGTCTTGCCATAGGCGCAATGGAGCGTGAGGTGCTGATGCAGTTTCTCATAGAGGCGGTTGTGCTCTCATCATTGGGCGGTATAGTCGGCATCCTGCTGGGACTCTCGGCTTCAGCTGCCGGCGCATCCCTGCTATCTGTCCCGCTCGTGCTTAACCCATGGGTCGTGCTCATAGCCTTTACATTTTCAGCGGCAGTAGGCGTTATCTTCGGATACTTCCCAGCGCAGAAGGCTGCGAGGCTCGATCCTATAGATGCGCTTCGGCATGAATAAAGATATGCAAAGAGAACTATAACTGGTTATTTAATATCCCCTCTTTGACAAAGAGGGGGCAGGGGAGATTTTATAATTATGCTTTTAAATTTCATACTCAGTTCAATTGGCTAAAACCTACGGTGAAAATACAACTACTAACGGTTCATAGTTATTGTTCTCAACGATTACTTCATCTCCAGCTTCAATGGTAACCCCTTCACTATGGCCAAGTTCACTTGTGGCAACATAAGATAATCTGAGTTTGAATTTTTGGCTTATGCCTAATGCCTTGCTTTTGACTGTCACAAGAACAGGAAAGTCTTGTTTTATAGTAGTGTTAAAAACAGCAACAAATCCTGGTCCAAGCAATGCCTGCCGGAACGTAACCTTTACAGGCATTGCCGGCTTACGCTCAAGCTCGGACTTTGCCTCACTTAGCTTGCTTTGAAGCTCTGCTATTTGAGCACGTAGGTTGCTGTTTTCCGCTTGTGCCTTTTCAAATTCTGACTTTGAGACACACGCTACAAACAACAGTGACGAAAGTAAAACTAGTAGAACTTTTTTCATAAGTTTATCTCCCTCTATTCTTCAGATAACTGAACATATATCGGTCGAATTGAAACACTATCATATTGAATTTGTTTAAGTACAATACCAAATTGTTTCTTTTCATGAGGAATCATAGCAGACCAAGGAAGCTTTTCTGAAAGGACTACCAGACCACCAGATTTATACTCTACTAATACAAATGCCTGTTTGATTTCATGCATAGATGGGTTTATAGCTAAACCAAATAATCCTTTTCCACCACCTTGAGCATAATCAATTTTTAAATCTCGGAAAAATAGACGGGATGCTGCCAGCTTCTCCTGCTCCAGTTGTTTGTTTTGTCGGTTAATCTCTTCCAGTTTTGCTTCCAGTACCTCATTAGCAGTATTAACTGTTGTTTCGAGTAAGGCAAGAACTCCCCCACCTTTTCCAGCCTCCGGGTTTTCTGAAGTTCTGTATGAGAAGACAGCGTTATTAATTAGCAATGACTCATGGTCTGGATTAATCTTCCCACTAATATAATACTGTTGTGCTTCTTTGGCATAACCTTCCATGTTATGTGTTCGGTCGTCATTCAATGGATGGTCATATAACATATCTCCAGCATAGCTTCCTAAAGCATTATGTAATCTCTTCCATATCATTATGCCAGCCGTAGGGTCATATCCCGCCAACGCCGAGTATATTACAGAATATTTATCAGCTTCATCTTCCTGAATAGTTGTAAAACTTGCATCAAACATGGCATCTTTTCTCAAATCCTTATCTGCTAGTTTCGCGATAGCTCTTTTACCTGTACCCTCACTTGTATGCCGCGCTGCAACATGTGCCATTTCATGCGATATGACTGCTGCCAGCTCATCATCGGTTTTAAGTCCAATATCTGACCCAAACATTCCAGTGGATAAAAATACCTTCCCCCCTCCAATTGTGAAAGCGTTCTGAACTTCACTTGCGATAACATGAATTTCCCAAGGAAGATGCTTCCTATGCACAACTTTTTGAAGTTGGTTGAATACAGTTACAACTCTATCGTAGTATTCTGTATCGCCATCAATTTTAATTCCTTTATTGCGAGCCTCGGTCAATATCTGTTTAGTTATTTCTTCAGCCTTGTTTATTTCCTCTTGTTCTGAAACAAGGTTGATTTGGCGCTCTCCGGTTACAGGGTCAGGAGAGCTAATAGCGTTGCTGACCGACATCATTCCTTTATCAACAGAAGCACATGCAGATAGCATCAGCAAGACTACAGCCATAATTAAACCGATGATTGATAGCCAAACTGTTTGTGAACGTTTCATTTGATCATCTCCAGTATTTGATTGTGAATGAATATGGAAGTCCGACTTCCATAATTCTGCTTTCATAAAAGCAATTATAGCAGAACTGCTTGCTTTTGCAGGATATTATTTTGACAACACTTGTATAATTATAGTTAAATAAATTTCCAATAAATATGAAACTGGATTCCCCGGTCAAGCCGGAGAATGACAAAAACAAAAGGAGTCTATCATGGCACTGAATCACAAAAAATCCAAAGAACTCTTTAATAAAGCAAAACGCCTGATCCCGGGCGGAGTGAACAGTCCTGTCCGCGCATTCAACGCAGTCGGAGGCAATCCTATCTTCATTGATTCCGCAAAGGGGTCAAAGATATATGACGTTGACGGCAATGAATATATTGATTACGTGCTCTCATGGGGGCCGATGATACTCGGACATGCGAATCCAACTATCATAAAGGCGCTTCAGAAGGCTGCTGAAAAGGGAACAAGCTTTGGAGCCCCAACACCTCTTGAGGTGGAGCTTGCAGGCATGGTGCGCAAGGTATACCCCTCAATGGAAGTGATGAGGATGGTCAGCTCAGGAACTGAGGCGACGATGAGCGCCATCAGGGCTGCGCGCGGTTTTACAGGAAGGGACAAGATAGTAAAATTTGAGGGATGTTACCACGGGCATGCTGACGGCCTTCTGGTCAAGGCTGGCTCAGGCATGGCTACATTCGGAGTGCCTACAAGTCCGGGCGTGCCGAAGGATTACGCGAGGAATACCATCACGCTTCCTTACAACGACCTTAGTGCGTTTAAGAAGATATGTGAAAAGGCGGGCAAAGATATCGCATGTGTAATAATCGAGCCTGTTGTCGGCAACAGCGGCTGCATACTTCCGAAGCCGGGATATCTTGAAGGGCTGAGAAGCGTTACAAAAAAACACGGCATCGTGCTTATATTCGATGAAGTGATGACAGGATTCAGGGTTTCATACGGCGGAGCGCAGAAGGCGTTCGGCATAAAGCCTGACATGACATGCCTTGGAAAGGTTATTGGCGGCGGACTTCCTGTCGGAGCATATGGAGGCAGGGAAGATATAATGAGAAAGATAGCTCCTGACGGGCCTGTGTATCAGGCAGGTACGCTCTCAGGAAACCCGCTTGCAATGACAGCAGGAATTGAGACATTGAAGATACTCTCAAAGCCTGAGACATACAAAACTCTCATGGCTAAATCAAAGGCGCTTGAAGAGGCGTTCAAAGATGCTGCAAAGCGCGCAGGCATAAAGACAAAGTTCTACAGGGCGGGCACAATGTTCTGCACATACTTCACTGACAAAGAGGTCTACAACTTCACTGACGCTGCAAAGACAGACACCGCGAAGTTCTCCTTATACTTCAGAAAGATGCTTGACAGGGGCATAAACCTTGCGCCGTCAGCATACGAGGCGGGCTTCATGTCGCTTGCTCATACAAGCGCTGATATAAATAAGACCGCAAGGGCAGCGTACGAGACATTTAAAGAGATCAAGTGAAGCTCATAATCACAGGTTTTTCAAATTCTGGAAAGACAACGGTCTTTAACGCTCTCACAGGCCAGAACCTTGAGACTACCGCGTACTCAACCTCAATATCCGCTGACATCGAGCCGCAGCACGGCATTGTAAAGGTGCCTGACGCGCGGATAGACAAGCTCGTAGAGATATACGAACCAAAGAAGACTACCTATGCGACTGTAGAGTATCTTGATTACCTCGGAATAACATCAGGCGATACCGCGCAGAATGCGAAAGTATTTAAGCTTCTGAAGGATGCCGATGCGATTGTCCATGTTGTCCGCGCATTTGAAGATACATCTGTTATACACCCGATGAAGAGCATTGACCCTCTACGGGATGTGTCATCATTTGAAGCTGAACTTATCCTCGGAGACCTCGAGTTTATAGAGAAACGGCTTGAGAAGATAGAGGCGCAGGAAAAGAAGGGCAAGAAGCCTGAGACAGGTGATAAAGGCCTTCTGCTTAAATGCAAGGCAGCGCTTGAGGATGAGATATCCCTGAGGGATATTGAGTTCAATGATGAAGAGAAGAGGCAGATGCTCCCGTATCAGTTACTGACCACCATGCATGAGATAATCGTTCTCAATATCAATGAGAGCGATATCAACTCTGATAAGGCAAAAGAGCTTCAGAATAAAGTTGAGACGTTTTTCAAGGAGAAGGGCAAAGGCATAGCGCCTCAGATCCTGACCCTCTGCGGAAAGATAGAGATGGAGATAGCGCAGCTTCCTCATGATGAAGCAAAAGAATTTCTGGATGAACTCGGCATTGAGGAACCCGCCATGAAGAAGCTCTGCCATGTATCATACGATGCGCTCGGGCTTATCTCATTCCTGACATCAGGCACAGATGAAGTGAGGGCGTGGACGATAAGAAAAGGGCTGCGCGCCCAGCAGGCGGCAGGAAAGATACATTCAGATATAGAGAGAGGTTTCATCAGGGCAGAGACCGTCAGCTATGAAGACTTCATCGCTTCAGGCGGAGACATGGCCAAGGCAAAAGAGAAAGGCTTATTCAGGCAGGAAGGCAAGGCCTATGAAGTAAAAGACGGGGATATAATTAATTTTAAGTTTAATGTGTAGAGTTTTTGCCGCTGTAATACAATAACTGCCTCTTTTCTTTGTCTGTTCAAAATTCTTCTTAATATGGTATAGTGTAGATAATCATATAAACCATATTAAGAAGAAGGCATGAATTTGTGCGATATTTAGACCAAAAGACAAGCAGACGCCTGGATGAAAAATTGTCGTTGCTGAATTCCTGTCGTCCGCTTCCAAAGACGGCAGTCCGAAAACTGAAGGAGCAGTTTGGGATTGAGATGACGTACAATTCAAACGCAATAGAGGGAAACAGCCTGACGCTTAAAGAGACCTTCCTCGTCATCAATGAAGGCCTGACTATCAAGGGCAAGCCTCTTAAAGACCATCTTGAGGCGAAGAGCCACACAGAGGCGCTGGAGTATCTATATGAATTAGTGGACAAGGACAGGCGAAGCACGCTCTCTGAACGATTGATCAGGGAATTGAATCAGATCGTGATGCGGGACATTGATAAGGAATGGGCCGGAAGATACCGAAACAGCAATGTGATAATTGGCGGGGCGGATCATACGCCGCCTGACGCAGTTGAAGTGCCTCAACTGATACACGAGCTTATTGACCGGGTACGGCAGGACAGAAAAATTTTGCATCCCGTTGAATTGGCTGCTCTTCTGCATCACAGGCTTGTCCATATTCACCCCTTTTTTGACGGTAACGGGAGAACTGCGCGGCTTGTGATGAATGTTATTTTAATGCAGGCAGGATTTCCGCTGGTAGTTATTCTGAAAAATGACCGGAAAAAGTATTACAGGACACTTGGAGAGTCTGATAAGGGGAACTATGGCCCGTTCGTGAATTTTATCGCACAGGCGGTTCAGAGATCGCTTGACATTTACCTTAAAGTGCTGACCCCGGCACGAAAGACCAAAGAACGTTTTATTTCGCTTGCGGAGCTTGCAAAAGGATCAAAGTTTACGGATAAGTATCTCAATCTTCTGGCACGCAGCGGAAAGCTGGAGGCTCATAAAGAAGGGCGCAACTGGCTCTCGTCGAAAGAGGCGCTGGAGAGATATCTGGATGGAAGGGAAAGAAAAAGGAAGTGAGGTCAAAGACGGGGATATAATTAATTTTAAGTTTAATGTGTAGCTGATTCCTATATAACCACGCCTTCCTCTCAAAAAACAATTAAAACGGCACCAGGTCGATGCCGTCGGCTGCGGTATCAATAACACCGTCTGCTGCGTTTCCAACTCCGGGGACGACCGAAACTACAGCCCCGCCGACACGCAATGGAACGGTCACTACCTTTGTAAAGAAGCAGCCGCTTAACTGGATGATAAAAAATAATACGATCAAAAGTTTGAATAATTTCATTATGGCCTCCTAATGTGTAGAGTTGATGGTCACCTTGTTCTTTCCGGTCTGCTTGGATGTATAGAGGCAGGCGGTTGCCCTTTTAATGAGCATCATTGCATCCTCTTCGCTCTTGCGGCCCAGGGCTCCGCATGAGGCCCCGATACTGATCGTTACCGGTATATTATCTATTGTCTCCATGCCGGTTATGGCCCTTAGATTTTCCGCAACGGTTTTTATGGAATCCCTGAGCACGTCCGGCAGGAAGATTATAAAGTCCTCATAGCCGTATCTTCCGGCAACATCCGATATCCTGATATTCGCCCTCAGGATATGCGCGACTTTTTTAAGCGTCTCATCAGCCTTTTCTTTTCCGTGATCTTCAGATATCTTCCTGAGGTTGTCTATATCAATAACCAGAAACCCGACATTGTATTTATTCCTTTGCGCAAGATAGAGCAGCGGTTTGATAACATTAAAGAAGCCCTGCCTGTTGAGAATGCCGGTCAGCCCGTCAACTGAAGGCTGCGAGACAAGCTGGCGGTTTCTCCTCCATAAACGCCTCAGGGTCTTGCCGATAAGTTCAAGTTCAGGAGTGGATCCCTCATACCTGCTGAATATGGTGACAAACTTATCAATGTGAAGCTGATATCTGTCCCCTGCATCCTTTTTGCCGGAGAGCCGGTTCATGAAATAAAAGAGCGACTCAAATGCCGGGTGCAGCATATATGACTCCATCTTTGAAGCCAGGAGAAATGAGGCAGCCGCATTCTGCGAACTGTCATACTGCGTTAACATGCCGTCGACCTTTCCGCTTATCTCATCAAGCTCTATCTTTATCCTTTCCGGATGATCAAAGATCTGCGGCAGCAGGCGGTTTTCCGCGATCGGCAACAGTTTTTCCCAGAACTCCACATGTTCCTTCTCATCTTCCGACATCTCCATCCAGAAGGCCTTAAGCTCCGCAGCTTTTGAGTCTGATGAGAGCCTTGAATATATTCCGGCAGCCCTCTGGTCAATTGACATGCAGAGTTTTATTATATTGATCAATATTTTTTCCATATGCCTGTTTTAATTATTTATCTTTGTTATATAAGATGTTATCTTGTCTTTATTCACCTGCCTTGATTAATTGTAACGCACTATCAGATTTTATTAAAGCCTGTTCCCTTAACGTAACGGATTGAATTGACTTTATATTCATTATTATGTTAAAAAATATACCTACATAAAATCTGGAGAAAAACAATGTACGCGATAATAGAGACAGGCGGCAAGCAGTATAAGGTATCTGAAGGCGATACCATAAAGATCGAAAAGATCGAAAATAAAGACAGCGTCATATTCGAAAATGTCCTGATGCTCTCTGACGGCGAGAATGTCACTTACGGCAAACCACTCATATCGGCGGCAAAAGTAACCGCCAATGTTGTTGGTAGTGCAAAAGACAGGAAGGTCCTTATCTTTAAGCAGAAGACGAGAAAGGATCACAGAAAGCTCAGAGGACACAGGCAGATCTTGACCACTGTTAAGATAACGGGTATTGTTTCAAATTAATAACGGAGAATATAGAAATGGCTCATAAAAAAGGTGTTGGAAGTACAAGGAACGGACGCGAAAGCCACTCAAAACGTTTAGGCGTAAAGAAATACGGCGGTGAGCTGGTCAAGGCAGGCAGCGTCCTTGTAAGGCAGAGAGGCACCAAGATACATCCCGGCTTAAATGTAGGCAAGGGAGGAGACGATACCCTCTTTGCAACGGCTGCCGGATACGTAAAGTTCGAACATAAGGGCAGAGAGAGAAAGCTGGTCAGTATCTATCCTGAAGCACAGGTATAAGAAGTTATTTAACAATTAATATTTCAATCTCAAAGGCGGGTTTCTACCCGCCTTTTTTTATTGCCATCGCGCGGCAATCTTTCTCCTCGAAGGCAAAAACTCCTGAAACCTTTGTGCTTGTATTTTTAAATTCATACCACTATGATATTCATATTCCAGCAAATACGGCTGGCAGCACTAATTGTTACCCAGGAAAAGCAAGAAATGAAAAAACTATTTTTCTGTCTGATCTTAAGCGTTTTGCTTACATCCTCATGTTCCACGCGAGGCCCCTTCAGTGTTGGCAATCCTCATGGCGGTTTTGCAGCATTTGGCGAAAGGCGGCATCCAGGAATTGATTTCCGTATCAGCAGCGGGACTCCACTGATCGCTCCGTCTGATGGAGTGGTTATTTACATCGGAGAGCCCTTTGCTAACGAGCTGTGGGGCGGCGGTTTTTTCGTTGGAATCTCGCACGGCGAACAGTTCTATACACTTTATGGCCATCTAAGCAAAGTTTTTGTTGAGAAAGGCCAGTCACTCAAGAGGGGTGAATTAATCGGCCTGTCGGGTTCATCCAATTTAAGGTATGCTCACCTTCATTTTGGTGTGTGTAAAATTACAGAAGACCTGATGGACTGTCAGAACTATTCAAAAACCTACGATCCGGACGATTTCTGGTTAGAAGGCAAGGCCCGGTGTTTTGATCCGAAAACAGATTATTCGGGATACTCTCAGAAAGATATAACGCTTCCTATTGAATGCGGGGAGACTGCAAAAGAGCTGATGGCCCGGACCAAAAGCAAGGATCAGAACTAAACTTTCATCCCCGCATCCCTTGTAACGCACAACGCCTTTCATGTATTGTTAAAACAATGAAATTCATAGATAGAGCTGAGATACATGTAGTTGCGGGGCACGGCGGAAAGGGATGCGTAAGCTTCCGAAGGGAGAAGTACGTGCCGAACGGCGGGCCGAACGGCGGCGACGGCGGAAGGGGCGGGCATATCATATTTATAGCCTCGACCAGCCACAGCACCCTTCTTGACTTTAAATACAGGCGGCAATATATAGCCCAAAAAGGAGAGAACGGCATGGGACAGGAGATGCACGGCAAGAATGCCGAAGACTTTATCCTGCCTGTACCGCTCGGGACTATAATTAAAGACGCTGAGACAGGCGAGATACTTGCAGACCTCACCATGGACGGCGAAGAGTTCATGGCTGCCAAAGGCGGCAGGGGAGGCCTGGGCAATACCCACTTCAAGGGGCCGACAAGGCAGGAGCCGAGATACGCCCAGCCGGGAGAGGAAGGCGAAGAGAGAAGGCTGGTGCTTGAACTCAAGCTTCTTGCTGATGTGGGGCTTATAGGGCTTCCGAACGCGGGCAAGTCCACTCTGATATCCGCGCTTTCCGCGGCAAGGCCGAAGATAGCTGATTATCCATTTACTACGCTGAAACCTGCCCTCGGCGTTGTGCAGCACGGAGAATACGGCAGCTTTGTGATAGCTGATATCCCCGGACTGATAGAAGGCGCTCATAAGGGCACGGGGCTGGGATTTCAGTTCCTCCGCCACGTCGAAAGGACTTCAATACTTCTCCACCTCGTGGATATATCAGAAATGGCAGAGGGCGACCCTGTTGAGAACTTTGAAATAATAAACAGGGAGCTTGAACTTTACAGTAAAGGGCTCACGGATAAAACACAGGCGGTTGTGGGAACAAAGCTGGACATCAAAGGCGACGGGAGCAGGCTTGACAAGCTCGCTCAATATTGCAAAGATAAGAACTATGATTTCTTCCCGATATGCGCTGTTACAAAGACAGGATTGAAAGAGCTGACCGAATATCTCGGAGAAAAAGTGGAGAAATATAAAAATCCATGAAGAGGGTAGTAATAAAGATCGGAAGCAATATCATCGCTTCTGCCGAACAGGGCCTTAATACGAGAAGGCTGAAGGGGATAGTCAGCGACATATCGGAAATAATTGATATGGGCGCTGAAGCGGTCATCGTATCTTCAGGCGCAATTGCGGCAGGGCTGAAAAAGCTCGGCCTGAAAGAAAAGCCGAAAGATATAAAACTGAAGCAGGCTGCTGCTGCCATAGGCCAGTCAAGCCTGATGTGGGCGTATGAAAAAAGTTTCGCGGAATTTGACAAAAAGGTGGCGCAGGTTCTTCTGACAAGGGATGTGATCACTGAAAGGACAAGATACATTAACGCAAAGAACACTCTGCTGACGCTTATTCAACACGATGTCATCCCTGTTATTAATGAGAATGACGCTGTTGCTGTTGACGAGATAAAGTTCGGCGACAACGACCAGCTTGCCGCGCTTACATCAGGGCTTGTAGAGGCGGAGATGCTCATTATACTTTCTGACGTTGACGGGCTGTATTCAAAAGACCCTAAATACAAGAGCGCAGAGATAATAACCAGTGTAGGCCGCATCACCCCTGAGATCGAGAAACTGGCAGGCAAAGAGGGAAGCGCGGTCGGGACTGGCGGCATGTATTCCAAGCTGCTCGCGGCAAAACAGGCGAATAACCACGGCATCCCTGTCGTGATAATGAGCGGCAAAAAGAGAGGGCTTCTCAAGCGCCTGTTCGAAGGTAAAAGCGCAGGCACATACTTTAAGGCTAATGAGACTAAACTCTCATCCAGGGATGGATGGATAGCCTACGGCATAAGATCAAAAGGCACACTCGTTCTTGATGAAGGGGCTGTTACGGCACTACTTAAAAAGAAGAAGAGCCTGCTGCCTTCAGGCATTGTGAGGATCGACGGTGAGTTTAAAAAAGGCGACGCGGTCAACTGCATCGACAGAAAAGGGCATAATATAGCCAAGGGGCTGACCAACTATTCATCAAAAGACCTCAATAAGATAATCGGCAAAAAAACCTCTGAGATAGAAAATATCCTGGGATATAAACATTCAGACGAGGTTCTTCACAAGGACAATCTGGTTCTGGCCTAAGAACCCTTTCTCAATATTTTAAACTCGTTGATAAGCCCGTTCGTGGATGAGTCATGTGAAGTTATTTGATTATCGCCGGCAAGTTCAGGGAGTATCTTGTTTGCAAGCTGCTTCCCAAGCTCAACTCCCCACTGGTCAAAACTGAATATGTTCCAGATAACGCCCTGAGTGAATATTTTGTGCTCATACATCGCTGTCAAACTGCCAAGCGTCCTCGGCGTAAGTTTCTTAAATAGTATGGAGTTCGTCGGCTTGTTTCCGCTGAATACCTTAAATGGCGCGAGCCTTTCAATCTCCTCATCGCTCTTGCCCGATGCCTTAAGCTCTGCAAGAACTTCCTCTTTTGTCTTTCCTTTCATAAGCGCCTCGGCCTGCGCGAAGAAGTTTGAGAGTAAAATATTATGGTGCCCGCCGACAGGGTTGTGGCTTATTGCAGGGGCAAGAAAATCACACGGGATGAGCCTTGTGCCCTGATGGATTAACTGGTAGAAAGAGTGCTGTCCGTTTGTGCCGGGCTCGCCCCATATCACCTGTCCTGTCTGATATGCAACTTCATTGCCGTCCCTGCCAATGCTCTTGCCGTTGCTCTCCATACACGCCTGCTGGAGATAGGCAGGAAGCCTGTGCATATACTGGTCATAAGGCAGAACAGCCTCTGTCTCTGCGCCGAAGAAGTTGATGTACCAGATGCCGAGCAGGCCGAGGATCACCGGGATGTTCCTGTCAAACGGCGTTTCTCTGAAATGAATATCCATCTCCTGCGCGCCTTCAAGGAGTTCAGTGAAGTTCTCAAAGCCTATTGAGCATGATATTGAGAGGCCGATCGCAGACCAGAGAGAATACCTGCCGCCGACCCAGTCCCAAAATATAAACATATTCTCCGGGTCTATACCGAACTTTATTACTTCTTCTTTATTAGTGGATATCGCGACAAAGTGTTTTTTGATGGCTACTTCATCTTTCGCAGCCGATAGCAACCATCTTCTCGCTGTATCCGCGTTCGTCATCGTCTCCTGGGTAGTGAAGGTCTTTGAGGCGATTATAAAGAGCGTTGTCTCAGGAGAGAGTTTTCTTAAAGTTTCCGTTATGTGCGCAGCATCAATGTTTGAAACAAAGTGAGGCATTATATTTGGTTTGCGATACGGCTTAAGCGCCTCCGTCACCATTACCGGCCCGAGGTCAGAACCGCCGATGCCGATGTTTACGATATCGGTTATCGCCTTGCCTGTATAACCTCTCCACTTGCCGGAGATAATCTTCCCTGAGAAATCCTCCACTTGTTTAAGAACGGCATTTACCTCAGGCATGACATCTTTCCCGTCAACCCTGACAGGCCTGTTTGAACGGTTCCTTAGTGCGGTATGAAGCACAGCTCGGCCTTCGGTCTCATTTATCTTCTCACCGGAGAACATATCTTCAATTGCATTCTTCAGCCCCGCCTCTTCAGCAAGTTCGATGAGCAGCGCGACGGTCTCCTTATTGATTATGTTCTTGGAGTAATCAATGAGGATATCCTCAAACCGGAGCGAAAAAGCATTGAACCGTTCCGGGTCATCAGCAAACATATCCTTCATATGCCTGCCCTTCATGGACTGATAATGACCGGCAAGCTTCTTCCATGCGGCTGTCTGCGGCAGGTCTATTTTTTTAAGCATGATGTCAATATTATATCCAATTGCAGATTTATAATATTCTTTTTTTGTGCTCTCATTTTCTTATGTATAGTTTTCTGTATTCCGTCTCTTCATATAATACCTCAAAGTCCGGGCATCCTCCCTCCGGGATCCCGAAAGAAGTTAGCACGAATTTTGGTTCTTTGGACTCAATAAGCCTGCAAATATCATAATCACTGTATCTGGATGTGAGCCTTTTATAATCGTCAAGCGCCTCATCTTTATCAACTGAATACCAGAAGTAGTGCAGGTCGCCCCGAAAAAGGTTAAACTTGGCTCCCCCGTCATAAACAAGATCCGAAGCGTCAGTATTTTCAATGACAAATTTTACCCTTTCAAGTGAATCACGATTACTCTCCGCCCCCATATTGAACAAATATTCAAAAGGAGAGATTATGATCAGGGCCAATATTATCACTCTGTAAATATCTTTAAGCTTAAACCTGGCAAAGGCCAAAAAAATAAAATACCCTGCTGAGATGCTCAATAAAGGAATCGCGGGAAGCAGGTACTGCTCGTATGGCATCATTACCAGTAACAGTGAAAACAAAGAGAATACTCCTAAAAAGGCGGCTGTTTTAATCTCATCGCCTGTTTCCTTATTCAGAAAAATATAGCTGACTGAAACAGATGACACGAACCAGAACAGGGGGTTCTGAATGACAGTATTTTTAATAGTATCAAAGGCCGGGAAGCCGGGCTTGCCGACCAGGTGCCGAACCCAGTTGCCCATAATATAATCGTTGTAAGACCCTGATGCCAGCAGGTACACAAAAAAACAGGCTATGGGCAGAAAGCAAGAGCCTGCAAAATAAATGAGGGCTCTCGCCCTGATCTTCCTGTCAAGTAATTTATATATAAAGATCAAAGAAAATGCCGCCAGTAGGACAGCGGCCTTCTGCAAAAAGAGGAAAGAGAGGGCGGCGGCAATGCCTGAGCAGATCATGGACCTGTCTTTATCCCTCTGAAAGAAGTCCAGCAGAAAGCAGATCGAGATCAGGCCAAAAAATACCTGCGGGACATCAGGCCTAATCTCAACGCTCTTATTCACAAAGAGCGCCATTGATAATAACAACGCGGCGGAGAGAAGGCCTGTCTCCTTTGAGCCAGACGCTTTTTTAGATATCAGATAAGTAAGAAAAGTTATCCCCATGGTAAACATGAACATCAGGGCCCTGAGTTTTATGACCGTCTCCATTGACTCTCCGAAAACATGGAGCAAAGGGGCTATCAAGTACCAGAAGAAGGGGTTATGGCACTGGTAAAAGTCCAGGTACGGGATGTATCCGTTCTTTACATACCAGGCGCTGTGAATATGCTCAAACTCATCCGGGTCAATGCGCTTGTTTATTGAAATGAAGAAAACCGATATGGCAAGCAGGGCGACAGCGCATATCAGAAAGATGGGTATCGTTTTTTTATTCTCACCTGCGGATTTCATTGTTTTTTAATCAGCTCCCTTCCTCACGGAGGCAAAATATAGAAGCAGGCACAATAAAGAGAAATACACTGTATCAAGAAAGTGCTCAAAGTAATGCGACGCCAGAAGGTACGGCACTGACAGCTTTCCGCCTGCCGCAAAAGCAGGCTTCTGCGCAAGGCTGCCTATGCCGATCGCCAGGGGCACATATGCCTGATAAAGCATGGCTAATAAAAATACAACAGCCAGCAGTCCAATAAAATAATTTAACCCGGCGGAAGTATCAGCCCGTTCCAGCCTGCTGCCGCTCTTCTCATATAAAAGCATGATGGACAGCGGTATCGGGAAATATGTAATAGGAAAAGTGGCAACCTCCCTGACGCTATGCGCAAGATATCTCGGGTCAGTCCAAACTTTGTAAAAGGCCTCTGAAATATCTTTGTTGATAATGTACGTAAATATAAAAAACGAGATAACTCCGGCGATGATATAAAAATAACCTCCGCCATAAATAGATATATCACTCTTAAATACCCTCTTTATAAAAAAGATATAAACCGGGATAAAGAGAAAAAGGGCCATCGTGCTTGGAAGGTGCAGATTCCACGAACCGCCGTCCTCATAGATATTAACAGCCTGCTTCTGCTGGGCTACGAAAGAAAGCGTATCCTCATAACCGAATGCCTTATAACTGAGATAACATGCTGACGCTGTGAATATGAGCAGGAGAATGGATATTATCAGCATCTTATTTCCTGCCCTGCCCTTTGCGGGAGAACCGCCAAGAGAGAGATAAACTCCGGCAAATACAAAGGCAAGCACTGTATGCACCGGTATATGCCCTAAAAAATGTGAGGAATAAAAGGCCGTCTCCAGCAGCGTATACACGCCTCCCTCATGTATCACAGTATTAAAAATAAAGAGCTGCCGGTGGTAAAGAGAAAGGTAAATATAAGAGAGAAGATAGGTAAATCCGGGAAGCAAAAGAAGCAGGCACGGATTAAGCCAGGCCATGTTCATCAACTATCTCCCTGCCGGACCTCATCATGCCGTGTATCCATGCGTACTCGAACTTGCCGCTTCTTCCTGAAAGCCGCAGATTTTCAAACCGTTTCAGATAGCCGTTCACTTCCTGCACCTTTGCCTCAAACCCGGTCTCAAGCACCGGATAGGCATGGCTGAGCCTTTTAACTGAAGTGGAAATAATATCGCCGGCCTTAAGAATGCCGATGTCCGCAAGGTTTGAATACGCTGTCTCAACAAGTTTCTCATCACTGCTGTGCCAGAGCAGTTCATCCGGGGCGCACGGGATCTCAACAACCAGTGAGGTCCTGCCTGCCGGAGACATCCGGATGCTTCTGTTCCTTGGTTCGTACATCCTCGTGATCGGGGTATCGCTGTCTGGAAAATAGATAGTCCCGGCGTCTGTCAGCGACTCTTTTGCAAGAAAGAACGCGACAAGCACCACATTGCGGTAGCGCAGTTTTTTTGCGATCTCCAGAATGCCCTCTTCAGGCTGAGGGTCCATCATCCTGAGAAAATTATAGAGCGGAAGCGTGCTGACCAGCTTGTCAACCTCAACGATCTCTTCCCCGTTGATCTCAACGCATTCAATTTTATTGTCACCGCAGATGATCCTGGTTATCTCCGACCTTCTCCTGATATTTTCTTCACCGCAGTATTCTGCCAGCTTGTCGGTAATGGCCCCGATGCCGAGGTCAGGATAGTAGAACGACCCGTCAACATGTTCTGTCTTTGCCCGCTGCCCCATGAACGCCTCGACAACAAAAGTCCTGAGGTCCAGCCCCTTCATCCTCTTGCCTGCTATCTGCGGCGACAGTTCGCCGCAGTCCCTGCCCCACAGCTTTTCAGAGTAGTTCAGGAGAAAACTGCGGGCGAGCGTCTTCCCGTAGGTATTGACCGCGAAATCCTTAAAACTGCCCTTATCTTTTTCAGGCGCAATGCGTGAAGCAAGTATCTCAACGGCGACTTTAAAAAAGGTAAAAGGGCCTAAGTTCTTAAACATGTTAAGAGGCGCAAGAGGAAAGAAGACGAGCTTCCCATTGTGATAGATATAACTGGGAACCTTTATCTTCCTGAACCCGTCTCCAAGCAGTTGCCTGAACTCTTCAGTGATCTCATCGTCTTTGTCATGAAAACGGTGCGCGCCCGAATCAAAACGGAAATCTCCCTCCGTGAATGTGACACAGTTCCCGCCTATTCGGCCGCCGGCCTCATGAATTGTGAACGGGACTTTCTTCTTCTTTGAATAATAACCGACAGCGAGGCCTGCCGCGCCGCCGCCGAGAATGGTTATCCTGGGATGTGGTGTCATATTATCATGCGCCTTAAAGTAAAAAAAGTAAGAACCGATTTTACATATAGACGTTATTATATCTTTTTCGTAAAACCTATTCTAATTAATTTTTTGATCTCTCAATTATGAAAATGATTTATATGGTTTAACGCTCTTGAGTCACGCATAAATAATGTCCGTATTTTTGTCATTCCCGAATGCCTTAATCGGGAATCTATATTTTAAGTTTTCACCTCTGGATTTCCCGATCAAGTCGGGGAATGACAGCTCTATCAATAAAATTTAGATAGCTTGAATACAGTCAAAAAAGTATAATAGCGAAGAGAGATATGCCGTTATCACTGAATGAAATCAAAGACCGTGCGCTCGCTTTCTCCCGTGAGTGGGAAGGCGCGAATGCGGAGCGTGCAGAGGCGCAGACCTTCTGGAACGAGTTCTTTAACGTCTTTGGCATAAACCGCAGACGGCTGGCGAGCTTTGAGGAGCCTGTTCGCAGGGCGCGGACGCGGTTTGAACAGAGCGGCAGCAAGGGCGGGTTCATCGACCTCTTCTGGCGCGGCACTCTTATTGCCGAACATAAATCTCTCGGCAAGGATCTTGACTCCGCATACAAACAGGCGCTGGAATATTTTGAAGGACTTGCCGAACGCGATCTTCCGCGCTATGTCATCGTATCGGACTTTGCCCGCATTCGTCTCTACGATCTCGATTCCAAAACGCAGAATGAATTTCTGCTCAAAGAACTTTACAAGCATATAAAGCTTTTCGGTTTCATAGCAGGATATACAACTCAGCGCATAACAGCGCAAGACCCGGTCAATATCAAAGCAGCCGAACGCATGGGCAAACTGCATGACCGCCTGCGCGCCTCAGGTTATGAAGGCCATACACTTGAAGTTCTTTTAGTGCGTCTGCTCTTCTGTCTCTTTGCTGAAGACACCACGCTCTTTGAGCCTCGCGGTTCTTTCCGTGATTTCCTTGAAAACTGCACCCGTGAGGATGGCTCTGATCTCGGTTCACAGTTGGCGCATCTTTTTCAGGTGCTTAATACGCTTGAAAGTAAACGGCAAAGAAATCTCGATGAGACGCTTGCCGCTTTTCCCTATGTAAATGGACGGCTCTTTGAAGAGACATTATCGATCCCGACATGTGACCGGACGATGCGTGAGATGCTTCTTGACTGCTGCGCTCTTGATTGGGGACGCATATCTCCGGCAGTCTTCGGCGCGCTCTTTCAGTGCGTCATGGATGAAGAAGGCACAGCACGCCGCCGCAATATCGGCGCTCACTACACCAGTGAAGAGAATATCCTTAAGCTCATCAAGCCGCTTTTCCTTGATGACCTATGGGCGGAGTTTCATTCAGCAAAGAAGAGCACGAACAAACTTTTTGAGCTGCATAAGAAAATTGCTCACCTAAAGTTCTTTGACCCTGCCTGCGGCTGCGGCAACTTTCTTGTCATTGCATATCGGGAATTGAGGCTGCTTGAACTTGAGATACTTCGTACTGTCCGCGCGTCAGGTCAGATGCATCTTAATATCTTTCAGCTTGTGCAGGTTGATGTTCATCAATTCTATGGTATCGAGATAGAAGAATTTCCATCTCAGATCGCACAGGTTGCACTATGGCTCACTGACCATCAGATGAATATGCTTGTGTCCGAGGAGTTCGGACAATACTTCCGCCGTCTTCCGCTGACACATTCTGCAAAGATACATTGCGGCAATGCACTTCAAATGAACTGGAACGATGTTGTCTCTGTTTATGATGTGGATTATATCCTCGGCAATCCGCCGTTTGTGGGTTCAAAGTTTTTGAATGACTCTCAGCGCGCGGATATGGCGACTGTTTTCACAACTGCTGCTAACTATGGTGCGCTTGATTATGTGACGGCATGGTATATGAAGGCTGTCCGTTACGTGCAAGGTGACGAAAAGGTTTCCGCTTTCTTCGACAATATTACTGGCACGCAAAAAATACCACGAGAACGAGTGAAGATCGCCTTTGTTTCCACCAACTCAATCACACAAGGTGAGCAGGTCGGAGCTCTCTGGTCAGATCTTCTTCGTAATGGGGTAAAGATACACTTTGCACATCGAACCTTTAGCTGGAGCAACGAAGCGCGAGGCAAAGCTGCGGTACATTGCGTTATCATCGGTTTCGCCCTGCACGATACTGCCCGAAAGATCGTTTATGATTATGAACATATCAAGGGTGAGGCACACGCGACGGTGGCGAAAAACATTAATCCTTATCTTGTGGATGCTCACGACCTTGTGTTGCTTCGCCGCGATCAGCCACTGTGCAACGTGCCGAAAATCGGAATTGGAAACAAGCCCATCGATGGCGGCAATTACCTGTTCACCACAGAAGAAAAGGCAGAGTTTCTAAAACAGGAGCCGAAGGCAAAGCAATGGCTTCGCCGTTGGATCGGGTCTGACGAATTTATCAATGGCTATGAACGCTGGTGTTTATGGCTGGGTGATTGTCCTCCCAATGAACTACGGCAGATGCCGGAGGCGATGAAACGTGTGGAGGCAGTACGTGAATTTCGTCTGGCAAGCAAGAGCGCTCCTACCAGAAAGATTGCTGACAAGCCTACGCGTTTTCATGTTGAGAACATACCTGACAAGCCATATCTCCTTGTCCCTAAAGTTTCATCTGAGCGTCGTAGCTATATCCCCATTGGTTTCATGGATGCAAGAACATTATCCAGTGATCTGGTTTTCATTATTCAGCACGCAACCCTTTATCACTTCGGTGTTCTCACTTCTTCTATGCACATGTCTTGGGTTAAATATGTTTGTGGTCGATTGAAAAGTGACTATCGTTATTCAAAAGATATCGTTTACAACAACTTCCCGTGGCCTGAAATACCGACAGCCGGTAACTCCCCCCAACCCCCTCTTAAGTTAAGAGGGGGAGCCGAAGGCGGGGGCGATATGTCCAAAATCGAACAGGCAGCGCAGTCAGTCCTCGATGCCCGTGCCGCGCATCCTGAATCATCATTAGCCGATCTCTATGATCCAGTTGCCATGCCGCCTGACCTGCGAAAAGCGCATCAGGTATTGGACAAGGCCGTAGATGCCGCTTATGGAAAAAAGAGTTTTGCATCCGATGCCGAACGGGTTGCGTTTCTGTTTGAACTATACCATAAATACACAAGCCTGCTGCCCACTCCGGAGACGGATAAAAAACGCAGGAGAAAAAAGGTAAATTAAAAGGAGGCGTTGTTACATGAAAAAACTGAAGATATATCTTGATACATCGGTCATCAATTTCCTTTTTGCCGACGATGTTCCTGAATTCAGAAAGATCACGGAGGACTTCTTTGAACACTATGTTAAGACGGCCAAATACATCGTTTATATTTCAGATATTGTTATCGCAGAAATCGAAAAAACAAAAAGCGCAGACAAGAGGAAGCAGCTTCTTGAAGTAGTCGAGCGGTATTCTCTGAGAATACTTACTCTCGATGAAGCTTCGGACGCCCTTGCCGCTGTTTATATCAGGGAGAAAATCATCCCGAAGAAAAAGCTGGAGGACGCTCAGCATATAGCCATTGCTGCATGCAATCAGATAGATATTCTCTTGTCGTGGAACTTTAAACACCTTTCAAACATACAGAAGCAATTCGGTGTTAAAATAGTTAATGAGAAGGAAGGTTATTTCTATCCGTTACTTCTCACAAATCCTATGGAGGTAGTTTATGAAAACGATTGAGAAACCGGTTCCTGTTTCAAAGGCGCTTGCCGAGGTCTGGGAATTGAAGGAGAAAACATATGCCGATGTAAAAGATATGTGTTTTGAGGAAAAGCGGGAATACTATTCCAACGGCTTAAAAAAGGCTGTTAAGACACTAAAAGGCAAACTAAAAACAAATACTGACGGCAGTTACTCAATTGTCAGATAAAACTCATATGGCGATATCAAACATGGCAACAGGTTCGGCAAAAGAAATTCTCTCGATCCTTAAAAGCCTGAAATCCGAGATCAGCGAAAGATACAGGGCTGAGGTGAAAGGTATCTTCGGCTCTTATGTCAGGGGCGATCAAAAGGCTGGAAGCGACATTGATGTTTTGGTTGAATTCGACGAGGGGGCAAATCTTCTGGATCTGACCGGCCTTTCAATATTCCTTGAAGAAAGATTGCATTGCAGCGTCGATGTGGTTCCTGAGAGCGCTATAAGAAGCGAGCTTAAAGACAGTATTTTAAAGGAAGCCTCATACATATGAGAGATTACGACCTTTATCTGAAGGATATCATAAATGCGTCAGAGATCCGAAAGATATTAAACGCGGGTTGATGTTTTCGTTGACAAGGGAGGCTGGCATACCTTGACGCAGAGCCCGCATATATACTGCCCGATATTATGGTCCTTTGCAAAGTACTTAAGCTTCTCAAGGCAGGCGATCCTGTCCCAATATTTATAAGACTCGTCTATCGCGGATACAGGGCAGGCAGATATGCACTTCCTGCATTCCCCGCATCCATTCTCAACAGGTTTATCTGTCTCTAAAGGCATGTCAGTAAGGATGGTCGCTATCCTTATCCTGGCGCCGTATTCAGGATGCACCAGCAGGTTGCTCCTGCCTATCCATCCTATCCCGGCTCTCAGCGCGATCATCTTATGCGAGAGATGCGCTGTCTGCGCCTTCCAGTCAACGATATGGCTTGCGGGTATCGGCATGGCGTTATAGCCTTTGTCCTGAATGGCGAAAGTTATTTTCAGGGCTGCCTGGTCAAGCATATCGTTCAGCATCTTATAGTGATGAAGGTAGTGGCGGGTCGGCCAGTTAATGATCCCCTTCAGTATAGGGTCAGATACCCTTACCGCTATGGATATGCCGTACCTGAGCCCTTCTGTCTGCTCCAGCGGAATGGCCTCAAAGTGCTGCCTCAATTCATCTATATCACCTACTCCAAAAGCAGACGCTCCTGAAGCAAATGCTATCTCTTTTAAACGGTTATACATCAGTCTACAGCCACTTTTCTATAGCGGCTAATGTCTCTTTATTGCCCCATTCCTGAGGGCCGACAAACCGCTCTCTGAGAATTCCTTCTTTGTCTATGAGAAAGGTCTCCGGAACGCCGGTGATGCCGTACAGCTTTGCCATGGAATTGGACGGATCTATCAGTGTAGTAAAGGTTACCTTGTTTCTTGAATAATAAGATTCCAGATTGGCCGGGTCATCCCTGAAAAGCACCCCGAACATCTGTATGGGCCTGCCATTCATGATCTCTGAAAGCATCGCCTTATGTGTCATCTCAGCCTTGCATGTTACGCACCACGTCGCCCAGAAATTAATAAGCACCGCCCTGCCTTTGAGGTCCGAAAGCCTCCACATCCTTCCGGATGAATCCATAAGCTCGAACTGCGGGGCAGGCTTGCCGACAGCCACGATCGAATCGAACTTCTTATTCTCCGGGCTCATGAAGAGCGCGGCAGCCGCGATTATCAATACAGCCGCTAAAATCAATCCTTTATATTTCATATATCCTCCTGTGTTTTTTAAAATTGATACCGAACCTGCTTAAGCAGGCAGGCCGCCTGCGCAACAACCCCTTCGCCTTTTCCGATAAAACCCATGCCTTCATTTGTCTTTGCCTTGATATTGATCGCTCCCGCTGAAATGCCTGCGCCGGAGATATTATTCTTCATGGCATCAATGAACGGTCCTATCTTCGGCTCCTGTATTATAACCGTAGAATCTATCCATGCCACCTCAAACCCGCCGTGCCTGACCATCTTAACGGCCTCTGAGAGCAGGTCAATGCTTGAGGCGCCCTTCCATTTATCATCTGTATCAGGAAAATGCCTGCCTATATCACCCATGCCTAAAGCTCCTATGAGAGCATCTATTATCGCATGGCACAGCACGTCAGCGTCCGAGTGTCCCTGAAGCCCTTTTTCAAAAGGTATCTCAACGCCTCCTATGATAAGCCGCCTTCCCTCAACAAGCCTGTGCGAATCATAACCTATTCCGATACGCATAAATGACTCCGCCTTTCTATCAGCATCTTCGCAAGCTCAAGGTCTTCCTGTGTTGTTATCTTTATATTAAATGGATCGCCCGGAATTATCTTCACCCTGCCGCCGGCCCTCTCAACAAGCGATGCATCATCTGTTCCGTAAAACCCGTCTGCATATGCCATCTTATAAGCCCTTTTGATCACGCCGGATGTAAAGGCCTGAGGGGTCTGTATGGAGCGGAACTTCTCACGGTCAACCGTGGAGACCACCATGCCGTTGCCGTCAACCTGTTTAAGGGTCTCTTTTACCGGAAGTCCGGGTATCACCCCGTCAACACCTTCAAGGTTTCTTAGAAGGCCTGCTATAAGCTTCTCTGAAATTATCGGCCTTGCGCCGTCATGGATCAGGACTATACACTCGCCTTCAATAAGTTTGACGGCATTGTTGATCGAGTCCTGCCTCTCCGCGCCTCCCGCAACTATCTGCCTCACCTTGTCTATCCTGTATTGCGCAAAGAGCTTGCGCCCTGTTTCAATATCATCAGCCCTGAGCACAGGTATTATATCTGATATGGATGCAACTTCACTAAGCCTGCCCAGCGTATGCACCAGAAGCGGCATGCCTTTAAGCCCGACAAAAGTCTTCCTGACCGACCCGCCGAACCTCCTGCCTATACCGGCGGCCGGAACAATTGCCACGACCTTCTGCTTCATCAGGAACGCGCCGCCTTAAGCTCTTCCCTGTCCATCTCCTCTTTGAGCCTTGCAAAGATCATCCTGCCTGTTGTTGTCTGCAGGACACTTGTCACAACGACATTGGCCTTGTTATTTATGATCTTTCTGGCGTTATCAACTACAACCATTGTGCCGTCATCCAGATAACCCACGCCCTGGTTATGCTCTTTGCCCTCTTTCACGATAAATATATTCATGTTCTCTCCGGGCAGGACAACCGGCCTGAGGGCGCTTGCGAGTTCGTTGAGGTTCAAAGCGCTGACCCCCTGAAGCTGCGCTATCTTGCAGAGGTTTATGTCATTGGTTATTATCTTTGCGTCAAGCTGCCGCGCAAGGGCCACAAGCTTGGAGTCCACTTCTTTAATTTCAGGAAAGTCCTCGCTGACTATCTTCACCGTGACATTGCCCATCTTCTGTATCCTGTCCACAACTTCAAGCCCCCTCCTGCCGCGCGCCTTTCTCAAGGCATCCGATGAGTCCGCAATGTTCTGAAGCTCGCGCAGCACGAATTGAGGGAGTATGAATATGCCCTCTGCAAAGCCTGCCTCGCATACATCTGCCAGCCTGCCGTCGATTATAACGCTGGTATCAATGATCTTGGGGCTCTCTCCGACAACCCTTCCCCTGAAAACATTAACTATATCTGACAGGGTAAAGCCCTTCCCCTTTCTAAGGCCGAAAAAGAGGCCGCTGTAGCCGAACAGGGCGTTTAAAGATAATAAGATATAAACGCCTTCTGTTTCGCCTAATACCGCCTTGACTGGAAAATATAATAGCTTTGCAAACAAGAGGCCTGCGGAAAGCCCGATGACACCTCCTATCAGCATGCCGATGCCGAGCTTTGCATTGACATAGTCAAGGGCAAGCGCCAAAAGGCCGATGCCGGCGCCCCAGTATATTCCTTCGACGGAGAACCCTTCCTTGAGCCCGAAGGCATAACCGCCTGCGACAAATACGAGAAAGTAAATAATCCGATAGATCATAATGAGTTCACCCCCGTTTTAAGAAAACATTTTTAACGTAATATAAAATTTATTTCCGCCCCTGTTAATGAACAGGAGAACCGTGTCGCCTCCGCGTATATGAGATACCGCCTTATTGAAATCATTTACATTATTTATCCTGGCCTTATTGACCTCCTGTATAAGGTCTCCTTTCTTAAGCCCTGACTCTTCAGCCGCGCTCTCAGGCTCCACAGATACTATAACTACCCCGTATTCATCTCTCTGAAGCCCCAACTGTTTGGCAATATCACTATTGATATCCATAACAGATAACCCTGCAAGGGCATTCCCCTCTGCGCCGCGCCTCTCCTGCCTGCCGCTGTTCCCTGACTCGGCCTTTTCCTGCGCAAGCTCAGCAACTGTCAGATTAAGTTCTATGGTCTTTGTGTCGCGCAATACGTTTAATGCTATCCTGCTTCCCACCCTGCTCTGCGCGATAAAATTCCTAAGCGTCTCCACATCATCAACGCCCTTATTATTAACCTCAAGAATTATATCTCCCCTCCTGAGGCCGGCCTTTTCAGCCGGGCTGTTATCAATAACCTCCGTTACAAGAGCCCCTTCAGGCTTCTTTAAGCCGAACGTCCTTGCAAGCTCCGGAGTTACCTGCTGTATAGCTACCCCGGCCCATCCCCTTGTGACCTTCCCCTCTTTTACGAGCTGGGTCATGACAGACTTTACCATGTTGCTCGGGACTGCGAAGCCGATCCCCTCATAACCGCCTGTCCTTGAAATGATCGCAGTATTCACGCCAATAAATTCACCTTTGACATTTACAAGAGGGCCGCCGGAATTGCCCGGGTTGATAGCGGCGTCTGTCTGGATAAAGTCCTCATAATCGGCAATGCCGACGCTCGCCCTGCCTAACGCGCTTACTATGCCCATTGTCACAGTATGGCTCAGGCCGAAAGGGTTGCCGAAGGCAAGCACGAATTCACCCACATCAAGCCTGTCTGAGTCACCCCAGTTGACGGCCGGCAGGTCTTTTGCCTTGATCTTGATAATGGCGATATCGGTCTTTGGATCCGAACCTATGAGCTTGCCTTTGTACTCCTGCTTGTCAAATAGAGTGACCTTGATCTCCTCAGCCTTCTCAATGACATGATTATTGGTGATGATATAGCCGTCAGCGGATACTATAACTCCTGAACCAAGGCTCTCCTCTTTCCATTTTCTCGGGTTGCGGAACTGTTTAAACAAGTCATCAAAAGGGCTGTCGAATAAACGCGGAAAAGGCAGGATATCCTTGCTGATGATCTTTGTTGTCGATATGTTCACAACCGTGGGGCTTACCATTCTTGCTACATCTGAAAAAGCCGAGCCTTCACCCTTCAGTCCCTGCGGCGCCTGAAAATTATATGAGTACGGGGATTGCGCCTTCTCTTTTGTGAAGAGATCAAGCCTGCTGCCTGCTAAATAACCAACTGCCAATGCTATAATAAAAATCATTACGGTTTTCTTATTCATATTCTCAGATCATACTCCTGTTCTTTCGAATTTACAGTAATAATTATAACAGATGGCCATAAGATAATGAGTATAAGCTCAACTAAAAGACGCCTTGAGAGGCTTGATAAAAAGCGCCTCTGGCATCCCTTCACCCAGATGAAGGAGTGGAATGATGAAGAGCCTTTGATCATAACAGAAGGAAGGGGTTCGTTCCTCAAAGACATCAATGGCAGATGGTTTCTCGACGGGGTTTCCTCGATCTGGGTCACAGTACACGGACATGGGAAGAAAGAGATAAACGATGCGATCAAGGCGCAGGCTGATAAGATAAGCCACTCAACCCTCCTCGGCCTCACACACCCGCCTGCCATAGAGCTTGCTGAAAAACTTGTAAAGATAGCGCCGAAAGGACTGACAAGGGTCTTTTATTCGGACAGCGGTTCTACGGCCGTAGAGATCGGGCTGAAGATGGCATACCAGTACTGGCAGCTCAAAGGCGTTAAAGAGAAGAATAGATTTCTCTCTCTGAAAAATTCATATCACGGCGATACAGTAGGCGCGGTGAGCGTAGGCGGCATTGATATATTTCATAAAATATTTGCTCCGCTGCTCTTTAGATCATTCAAAGCCCCTTCGCCTTACTGTTACAGATGCGAGCTTAAAAAAGAATATCCGTCATGCAAGCTTCAGTGCCTGAAAGAGATGGAGAAGGTCTTAAGCAAGAATCATAAAAAGATAGCCGGCCTGATAATCGAGCCGCTTGTCCAGGGCGCAGGAGGCATGGTCGTATCGCCTCCGGGATACCTGAAAGGCGTCAGAAGACTTTGCACTAAATATAATGTCTTAATGATAGCCGATGAGGTGGCGACAGGATTTGGAAGAACAGGAAAGATGTTCGCCTGTGAACATGAGAATGTTGCACCTGACATCCTATGTGTTGCAAAAGGCATAACAGGAGGATATCTTCCGCTTGCGGCAACTTTGACGACTGAAAAAATATACAAAGCATTCCTGGGCGAGTACAAAGATCTTAAGACCTTCTTTCACGGACACACATATACCGGAAACCAGTTAGCCTCTGCCGCCGCGATCGCAAACATAGGCCTCTTCAAAAAAGAGAAGACGCTTCAGAAGATGCAGGGCAAGATAGCGTTATTAAAAAAGGAACTCGCCAAGATCACTGAACTTCCGCATGTGGGTGAAGTCAGGCAGGTGGGCTTTATGGTTGGGATCGAACTTGTAAAGAACAAAAAGAAGAAGACACCTTTTGCGTTGGAAGATAAGATAGGCTGGGAGGTATGCGAGAAAGCAAGAGAACAAGGCCTTATCATAAGGCCGCTTGGAAATGTCATCGTGCTGATGCCGCACCTGAGTGTTTCGAAAGAAGAGCTGATGCAGATAACCGGTAAGACTGCTGAGGCTATAAAGGAAGTGACTGGATGAACAGGGATTATGGAAGTCCGACTTCAATAGTTAGAAACGTCTCCGGTTGTTTTGAAGAGTATACAAAAAGCCTTAAGGCGACACATTAGTATTTTAAACGACCTATCAGTCAAGGGTTCTTTACATACAAAACGTGAAACAGTTGCAGAAGTGATATAATATTTCTATAATAGTGCCATGATAATTAAGGAAAAAGAAAGAAAACTTCTTGTAAGTTCCGCACAGGGGGAGCAGATTGTAGAAAAGTTGAAACAGCTTAATACAACAGGTGATTTTGTATTACAGGATGACAAAGCCTTATCAATCCAAGATGCCTATTTAGATGACAGAAATTTTCTTCTTGCCAAAAAAAACGGATATTTAAGGTTACGAGGCAAGCTATCCGGGCATATGATAGTGCTACGAACTATTATAAATAATGAGTTAGACGAAATTTCTCACCCTGTAAGTGATGAAGGCCTCAAGTTGGTATTATCTCTTTTGAAGGAACATTATGGTATTAATAAGGATCCAAATTTTATTCTTCCAAACATCTCTGAAATATTTCAAAGCGTTGGCTTGAATGAAGTTTTGCGAACTGCCATTGAAAGATTTGAACGAAATGTTTATATGGATAATATTCATATAGGCAAAATGAAAATAGATGCTTTTCGATATATATCCCCTAATGAGATGGGGCCTTTCTATGAAGTGGAACTTAATTCATACAATAAAGTCTTCCACAAAGAAATGGACAATTTTGCATCTGAAATTTTAAAAGAATTTCAGCATAGTATAGAACCTTCTATTCTGAGCAAATACTTAAGGGGTGTTAATATTTCTTACGGTCTTAATATTAAGTAAGACATGGAAGAGTCATTAATCGGTGCACTTCGAACATTAACAAGTCTTCAACGTTGGAATTTTCTGCCACGTGTTGATTTCTGGACAGAGGCCGAGAATGTTGCGTATGTGACCCATATGGGTTATGCATTTGGGCGTGCAAATGGCTTAAATGAAGATCAATTGAGGTATTTTCTTGTTCGCTCTCTCTTAAAATCATTCAACAAACATTTCTTATCGGACATTCCCGTTCCAACCAGAGAAGCATTGAAGGATCTAAAAAAGGATGTCTGGGAGAATCTTGTCAATGAAACCGCCGATAAAACCAGCAAGTTATTCCCGAGAAAAATTGCAGAAGAAGTGGCGACATATTTAACACATGGTGGAAACTATGATGCAATGGTTCTCCCTACAGTTGAAACTTTGCTGAAATACGCTCAAAACATGGTGGCACGCGAAGAATGTAAAACAAATCAGAAAGTATATCTTTTTGAGTATAACGCAACGATAGCTAGTATAAACGACAAGATTCTTGCCATAACAAGTGAAAAAAAGTCTTGGGGTGATGAAGGAACTCAAAACGTTATTTTTAAGGAAAGACTGGCTTATTTTTCGTCCATTAAACGGCTCAAATATTTAAGACGCTGGAACATAATTAACAGAAATATTGAAAGTAGCGTTCTCAGCCACACGTTTATGGTTGCTTTCTTAGCATTCTTGTTTTCAAGAATGTGTGCTGATGAAATAGATGTTCACTATGCCTACAAAAATAAAAAAGGTTTAGATGATTTCCTTTATAAAGCAATATTAAGAGCACTTTTCCATGATGTTCCTGAGGCATTAACAGGCGATATCCCATCACCTGTTAAAATTCTGATTCAAAATGTCGATAGAACTGTCTTAAGTGACGTAGAAAAACGTCTTGTAGAAAAGGAGATAAATGCAAATGCTCCAGAAGGTGTGAGACAAGATATTGAGAGATATAATTTATTAAGCCCTTTTGAAAAAAATCCACCTAAATACTCCATTGAATCGCTTGTTAAAGAATGCGACAAATTAGCACTTGTTATGGAATGCTTATTTGAAAGACAATTTGGAACTGTGGCTGGTGAAATGATGGGCGTTTATCATAGTTATCTGAATGATCTTCTGAATTCTGAGTGGGCATATATAAGGGAGTTCTGTGCTAGGGTTCTATTGGAATTTCCGTTTAGTGACAGTGGGCGGGGGACATGAAGAATGATCATTTAGTCGAACTGGAAAAACATTATCGCCCCTGTGCCTGTCGTAGTACAACACCCTGGTTCTCTAAAAAACCCTGGGCACAAGAAGATCCCTCTGGGCATGGTATGATTGACAGCAAAGATTATAGAACATTTTATCAATGGGATAGAGACAAAATACTTTATTCTCATTATTTCAGAAGACTCCGTTTGAAGACACAGATTTTTCCGGAACATACGTCGGACAATCTCCGAACACGTTTGGATCATACATTGGAAGTTGCCCAAATTGCCCGTCATCTTGCACGACAGCTTGGCCTAAATGAAGATCTTGTAGATGCCATGTCTTTAGCCCACGACATAGGCCATACACCTTTCGCACACAGTGGAGAGAGAGCCCTGCATAAGTTTCTTCTTGATATTAGCGGGAAGTATATCAACGGGACAGAAAGGAAAAAGCCACTCAATCTCGACGGTTTCAAGCACAACTGGCAGGGGCTTAGAGTAGTAGATGAACTTGAAGAATCATATCCTGGCAGGAAGGGGCTTAATTTAACAAGGGCGACTAGGATCGGAATTCTAAAACATACAGGGCCAAGATACAAGGATAACAAGGGTAAGGAGATTGACGAATCATGCAGTTGCGACATGGAAAAAGCCCTTGGGTTTGATCACAATAAAAAAAGATGCTTTTTGTTTGAGGCGCAAGTTGTCAAGCAGGCTGATGACTTTGCACAGGTCATTCATGATCTTGAAGACGCATTCGAATCACAGCTTTTGGATATATTTGAATGCGTAAAGAATAAGAAAGATTTTCCACTGCTTTACGCATGTTATAACGGAATAAAAATAAAAGACAAAGAATTTGAGAACAAAATTAAAGATAGAAGCAAAAAGGATAAAATGTCTTTGCTACGCACAAGGATTACTAGCGAATTGATATATATGCTCACTGTGGACATTAGCATTCATGCCCGCAAAGCGCTTGATGAGTGGGAAGATGAATGCTTGAGTGCTAAGTGGGGAAACGAATGCTTGGATGATCTTGAAGATAAGCGTATCCAAGATTTTAATAACTTTGTGAATAAAGAAGGAGAATTTCCGGAAATTATCACACTCAGTAAAAGTGATGGACTACTTAAGCAATATAATTTATTAAAGGACACGATTAAGTCAATCGTTGTAAAGTCTGAACGGGTAAGCAGGATGGATGGCAAGGCGGACTATGTCATTCGACACATTTTGGATATTTATTTAACTAGTCCATTACAGGTACCTGCATTCATCGTCGATAAGTATGGGGAAGATATAAGGCAGTGGAATGATAGACGTCTCGTGCAGCTGGAATCGGATCCCAAATTTATAAGAGCATGCGTTGATTATGTTGCCGGCCTGAGTGATCGATACGCCTTACGGGAATATGATCAACTATATGCCGCGTATCCGAGGGTGGAGCTATGAACATCGCATCTTACATTCTACAGAATTCTCAGATTAATAACATTCTAAAATTATATTCCTCAATGTCACAGAGTAAGAAATATATTTCTGTAGACAATGCCAATATTGAGATGTTGCGCAGATATTTTTGTTGTGCCGCCATAGAAATTGAGCCAGAAGAACTTTATAACACCACACATTCTGATTTTTTTATGCGTTATGGGATAGCTAATTTAATAAAAAATCATTATTTATTATCTGAACTTTATCAGATAGGTCTTCAGCCAGCTATGAGAAATGTCTTGGAATTTGGTAGTGGTTCAGGAATGTTCACTTTAGCTTCTTTGTTATGGCATTCTGAAACGCGGGAAAAAGCTCCAGGCCATGAAAAAATAGTCATGGTTGATGGCGCAAGCAGGACTTTGAAGTTTTTTGAAGATATTTGGTCCAAAGTCAATGTCGCAAAGAAAAAAGATTTTGATATAGAAATTGTACCGCGTATGTCCAAAGGTGCTTTTCCAAAAAACATGCCGAATCCTGACATGATAGTTTTCAGTAATAGTCTTTCAGAGATGCTACGGGATCCCAGAGTTGATAAAGAACAACTGTTTGATAATATCGTTCAGTCACAGGCAGTTGTCTTTATCATTGATTATTTGTATGAAAATACAATGGAACATCTTCAGGAATTTACGAGGGGCTTGGAGTCCCATTATCGCAGCATTCACTTTTACAATTGGCCTACATGGAACAATTTTTTCCAAATGGTTGACTTAAATAAAATTGAATACTCATTTGAAACAAATAATGATGTTAACGAACATAGAATTACCCCGAATGTAAAATTTATAAAAGCGATTCTTGTGCCTAAGAAAACAGAAACCACCATGGCAAAGCCTTTGTCTTCTAAGTTAGTGAATAATTACAAATATGCTTGGGAACATCATGATGTTGGCGTTCTAAAAAAACTATTCGCTGAAAATGCTATCTATCATGAAAAACCCGAACGTACTCCTTTTGTGGGGATTGGAGATATTTGTAACTATTGGAATAGGAATGCACAACAGCAGGAAAAGGTATCATTTGATCCACTATTCATTAGGGATGAAGATTGTCTCATTGATTGTCTATGGGCAGCCAACTTTTACAGAATAGACTTGCATAAACAATTATCTCTTAATGGCAAGTTTTCTGCACATGCTGATGGCGACGAGAGAATTGATTATTTCCGAGAAAATTATGATAAAAATATGGAGATAGGGGATAATTTTAGAGAACAAAAGCGCAGAAGTGTGGAAGAACTCAAGTGGAGAAATGGGAAATCATTTGATCATGGAAAACTCGAGTCACTAATTGAGAAATAAATTGATCAACTCTCAGCTATTCATATTTTATATTGTATAAGCACACTGCTCAACCAACTTCCTTCTCCCTGCCAAAACCGATCTTATATTCTTACCCGCACTAAAACCGACCTACATCTTGAACCTTGCTTTTGTATTCAGATTTGAATACAATTGTATTCAGGATTGAATACAGGCATATGGACATAATAAATATCTTATTCAGGTCAAAGATACGCCAGAAGATTCTCGAAAGGTTTTTTGCTGATGAAAGCAGGAAATTCTACATCAATGAGATGGCGCGTTTTGTCGGCACAACGCAGGGGACATGCAGGCGGGAGTTGAACAGGCTTGTTGATATGGGGATGCTGTCAACTTCAAGGGAAGGCAATCTTCAATATTATCAGGTGAACAGGCAAAATCCTTTTTATAAAGAATTCTCAACGATAATACGGAAGACCATAGGAATTGAGTCATTGCTCAGAAGCGCTTTGAAAGAGGTGGAGGGAGTTACCTATGCCTTTATCTTTGGCTCATACGCAAAGAAAAAGTTCAAACCTGAATCGGATATCGATATAGCAATCATCGGAACAATAGACGAGGATCGGCTGATTAAGACCGTAAAAAATGCTGAAAAGGCAATTGGCCGTGAAATAAATTATCATATCTATGCTGAAGATGATTTCAAAAAGAAATTTAAGGCTAATTCATTTTTAAAAAATATACTGCAAGACTATATTATGGTGAGTGGCGATGAAAGAGAGTTTAGAAAATTACTTAAGAGAACTTGAATTCAAGGGCTTCATTAAGAAAGAGAAGATCGGAACTGATCTTCAGGGACAAAGGCATTCCGTGATGTAAAGTCATTGGGAGGTGCGAAATTGTGTTATAATTATGTTATAACATGAACAGGAGGCGATAATGCAAAGGAAGGTTTGTTCTATCGGAAACAGTCAGGGAGTTTCAATTCCTGCGGATATGCTTGAAAAGCTTAATCTGTCTGTCGGCTCTGAAGTGGATGTGCAATTGGACAATGAAAAGTCAAAGATAGTTATAGAGCCTGTAAAAAAGAAAAAATATCCGAAAGATATAGACAGGGAATTTGTTTCTCAGGTAAATAAGTTTATCGCAAAGTACAAACCCGCGCTTAAAGAACTCGCTAAAAAATGAAATATCCTTTGCCGGAGCAGGTCCTTTTTGTTCACAGCAGGCTTATTGATGAAACAGGCGGTTCCTACGGCATAAGGGATTTGGGGCTGCTCCAATCCGCGGCGGCAAGGCCCGGAGCAACTTTTGGAGGAAAAGAACTGTACCACGATATCTTTCAAAAGGCTGCCGCCATGATGGAATCACTCGCAAAAAACCATCCTTTCATTGACGGCAATAAAAGAACTGCGATAACATCAGCGGCGGTCTTTCTGCAAAGAAACGGTTACGTTTTGGAGACAACACAGGAAGAGTTAGAACGGATCGCGATTAAGACTGCTACGGGTGAAATCTCAGTTAACGAGCTGGCTAAGTGGTTTAAAAAGTATTCTTTTAAACGATAGTAATTTTATCAACCTTCTCCATCCTCTCTCCGAGCAGCTTCCAGTTGCATTCCTGTAAGACCCTGACCGTCCTGTTAATGTCGCCGCGCTCAACCGCCCTTATTCTCTCGGTATCTTTTTCAACCCCGTGGAATGGAAGCATGACAAAAAAAGCCTGGTCAACATATTTCTTTACAGGCGGGAGCACATCTTTGTTTCTTGTGTAGTAAGGATCTTCGCCTTCTTCGCACTGTTTTCCGAATACGGTGAACTGCCTGCATGCCATCGGCCTCATGGGATGTATCGGACATGCTCCGTTAATAAGAAATGGGCACTGGTCGCTTCTTGTATATTCTTTAAGCTGTTTTTTTAGAATATCCCGTAGATCTCCGGTCATCTTCCCGGCAACATACCATGATATGCCCATAAGCTCAAGCGGATATATGGGTATGTCCCTGAGAGTCCTGCAGCAGTTTGAGCATCCTTGCGCGCACGCCAGAACCTTCCCGTTCTTCTCCTCGGTTTCAATCGCTTTGGCAATGCCTTTATCAACTATGTAATAGGCGTCAAGAAGCATGGATAGCCATGGAAGTTTCTTCTCTTCAGGAAAAGACAGCCTTTTTATTTTTGAGACTTCTTTATTGCTTTTCTTCATATATATTACAAACCAATGTCATTCCGGCTTGTCCGGAATCGTTTGTTATTAATGCGTTCTTTGCCAGAAGATTCCGGACAAGCCGGAATGACTCGCAACACAGCATGTTATCTCCTTATTCTGTACCGATAGATCACAAAACCATAGATAATGATATTAAGAAAAACCACAAAAAGCCCAAGTCCTATCTGCAGCTCTCTCGTCATCTCACCGGGATAAACTACCGGAAGGATATAATGCGCAACGAATCCGCGGCTATATCCCGAAGCGCCCGCCTTTTCAAGAAGAAAGAGTTCAAGGCCGGTAAGCGGGCAGTACCACCCTTTAAACTCTATAAGCGCTCCCCATAACGCGGCAGGTATGTGTAACCATGCAAAACGATTCCACCTGATAAGGAGTAATCCGCCCAGTATGACAAAGACGACAAAAGCTAAATGAATAAATGCTGTAAGGTCTGCAAGAAGCTTATAAGGCATAGTTTGATTTTATAAAATTATTATGAATAATACTAATCATGAAATACCTTCTCCTCAGCGTCCTCTGGATAACCTGGTGTTTTTTGCACAGCTTCTTCACCGCAACAAAAACGGCCGCGTGGTTCAGGTTCAGGCTTGAAAAGAGGTTTATCTATTACAGGATATGCTATAACCTTTTTTCATTATTCACTGTCATACCTTTGCTTTATTGGCAAGGGAATATTCCAGGGCCTGTTATCATTCCGCTCTCGCCTCTTCTCAGGGCTGTGAAATTCGTCACTATAATCTCAGCAATAATTATAATGTCCGGTTCCTTCTTTTCATTTGATGCCGGGGAGTTTTTAGGCATTAAGCAGTTAACCGATAAAAAAGAGGCTAAAGGAATTGTTATTTCAAGACACGGCTTTTACAGCATTGTAAGACATCCGATGTATCTTGCCGGAGTTATCTTCTTTTTAGCGTTAATGACCGATGCCGTTCTTGCTCAGTTTATAGGGTATTTCATCCTCGCATTCTACATGATAATCGGTACGATTCACGAAGACAGGCGGCTGGCTGACGAATTAGGCGACGCATATAAGGAATACCAGAAAGAAGTGCCTATGCTCCTGCCGAGATTTTGATTTAATTTTTTTTATACTTAAAATATTGGAGATAATATAATTCTCTTTATTTACAGGATGTTACCTGCCTCATTTTTTTCTTGACAAGAATCATTCTTATCTGGTATTATTTCTAACATAGGGTATCGTATAATAAAAATAGTTAAGATGACATTCGGAGGGAATAAATGATGTATACAGAACATACAGTTAGATGCAGATGCGGGAAACGCGCGGTAAGTTTCCACTTTAAAGACAATATAATGCCGCCCAAGATCATTAAGATATTATATTGCCCGGACTGCGCAAGCGGCATAGCCTTTGATCCGATAAGCATGCTTGGATATAACGGCTGGATAATTTATTACAATATGGATGTTGCCAGTTTCTACAGGTCAAAGCTGCCAAGCAATGATATGGACAACCTGCTTCCTGAGATGCTGTTTGAAAAGGGATATGCGACATGGAACAGGCCGATTTCCGGAAAAGATAAAGATACAGATAAGATAAAAGAAAGATGTGAATGCGGCGCCCTGGTTCAAAACTTAAAATAAAGAAGGTCAGCCGATGAGTTTTCTCAACTCTTCGGCGTCCACCTTTATCTCCTGGGCAAGATGTTCGGGAGCGGCTCCGCTGTGGCTTATTACCTCTTTAAGGTAATCGATAAAGGATAACTGCTTTTCACAGCTTCTGAAGTAATGTTCAAGAACTGAAGCCAGGCCCTCTGAGGGGATCCTGTATCCCTTTTTTGTCGCTTCCTTTTCACCGGTGCTTTCAGGTATGCCGATCACCGACGTCTTGCCGTCAACAATAATGAAACGCATATTGTGGACCATGAGACAGTTGCTGTAAAAGACCTCAGCTCCTGCCTTTGTATAGAGATAGCCGATATGGAGCCTGTCAGGGAATTTCGGCAGGAGGTATTTCACGCGTACCCCTCTGCTCGTCAGCCTTTCAAGCAGGGCTATGATGTCCCTTGTCATCTTCTGGTCGTCACCCTGAGGGATCCTGCCTGTGATACAGCCTGTGACCTCGGCCTTTGCTTCGACCATGGCATCCATTACAGTGAGAAAATATTCCTGGCGTGAGAGAACCTTAGTGGCCTTGCTCACCTCCATAAGGAGTTTATCTCTCTGCTTGCCCTCCTTTATGCTGTATGCAAGAAGTATAACGGTAACTACAAGAAGAACGGACTCAAGAATGATCAGGCCTGTTTCAAGTTGCAAGGTTCATCCTCCAATAAAATTATTAGTGATTTTATCATTTTTCTTCATCTTTATCATCAAACATCCTGTATTTCGGCCCCTCTATATCATCATACTGCCCGCTCTTTACCGACCATATGAAGAATAACCAGGCTGCTATCCCTGTGCCGAGGCCGATTATTATAAGAAGAAAAACAGACCACATGATCAGTTCACCTTTAATCTCATCGAATTGCCCACAACGCTTAATGAGCTGAAGGTCATGGCGGCGGCAGCCATTATCGGGTGGAGCAGGCCGGCTATCGCAAGCGGGATGGCTGCCATATTATAAACAAATGCCCAGAAGAGGTTCTGTTTAATAACGCTGTAAGTCCTGCCGGATAATTTTAGAGCCTCAGGAATGAGCCTGAGGTCGTTCCTCATAAGTACCATGTCAGCGCTCTCAAGCGCGATGTCCGTGGCCCTGCCCATCGCGATCCCGACATCAGCCTGAACAAGCGCCGGGGCGTCATTTATTCCGTCGCCTGCCATTATGATTTTATTCCCTTTCTCCTGAAGCTGTTTTATGATCTCAGCCTTTTCAACCGGCGAGACCTCAGCCCTTATCATATCTGTCTTTAATCCTGTTTTAACGGCAACCGAGAGCGCGGCCTTTCTGTTATCGCCTGTCATCATCATGACGTCATACCCGCTCTCTATCAAGTTTCTTATAACTTCGCCTGCCTCCTCTCTGATACTGTCCGCGATCACGAATATGCCCGCGAGCCTTTTATCATATGAGAGATAAACAACCGTTGAACCTGACGTCTCTTCAAAATCCGCCAGCAAAAACAGCTCCGGCCCGAGTTCATCCTCAACGCCCCTGAAAATCCCTTCAGCCTCAATAAAGTTCCTGCTGCCGGCAAGCACATCCTTTCCGTCTATCTTCCCGCTTATGCCTTTGCCGGGCTCTGCCTTGAATTCAGATACTGTCAAAGACTGAACTTCCGAGGCGTCTATTATCGCTTTTGAAATGGAATGTTCTGAAAGCCTTTCAAGGGAAGACGCAAGCAGCAGGGCATCTTCATCTGAACAGCCGATCCCTTTAAATGACTTCAGAAGCGGCCTTCCCTCGGTCACCGTTCCTGTCTTGTCCAGGACAACCGTATCAATGCCCTTTGCCCTTTCAATAATATCGCCGCCCTTTATAAGTATGCCCTTTGACGCGCCGCTTGTTGTGCCGATAAGCATGGCAAGAGGCGTGGCAAGCCCGAGCGCGCACGGGCACGCGATGACAAGCACAGAGACAGAGTTCATTACAGCATTGGCCGGGCTGCCGCTGTATATCCACCATCCCAGCCCGGTCACAAAGCCCAGAAAAAGAACCGCCGGAACAAAGATCCCCACTACTTTGTCAGCCAATGCCTGTACCGGCGCGCGCCTTGCCTGCGCATCTTCAACCGTCTTTATGATCTGTGAAAAGACCGTATCCTCACCAATCCTGCTTACCTGAAAGACAAAGCTGCCGTAAAGGTTCTGCGTGCCGCAGAAGACTTCACTGCCTTCAGTTTTTGAAACAGGCCTTGACTCACCTGTAAGCATTGACTCATCAACCTCTGATGCCCCTTCAATAACAATTCCGTCAAGCGGTATCCTTTCGCCGGGAATTACCTCAAGCAGATCATCTGTTTTGATAGAGGAGATGGATATCATCTCCCTGCTTTTGACTGCTGACTGCTGACTGCTGACCACTATTCTCGCCTCTTTCGGATTAAGCGAGAGAAGCCTTGTGATCACATCAGACGCCCTGCCTTTTGCGCCTGTCTCAATGTATCTGCCGAGGAGTATCAGGGTCACTATCATTGCCGCGGTGTCAAAATATACCTCCCCGCCAGCGTATATCTGATACGCGCTGAAGAGGAATGCTGAACCTGCGCCTGTGGCTATGAGCACGTCCATGTTAAAGCTGAGGTTCCTTAATCCCCTTATGGATCCTTTAAAAATAGGCCATCCGGAATAGAAGAGGACAGGGGTTGTAAGCAGAAGGGATATTACCTGAAACGCGCCTCTCGTCCTGTCACCGATGCCCTGAAAATATCCGGCATAAAGCGCGACAGAGAACATCATCAACTGCATCGAAAAGAATGCCGCTGTGCCGAACCTCATGAGAAGATCCCTCTGTTCATTCCTGAGTTCACTCTCATATGCCTCTGCCTCAAAAGGTTTCGGTATATAGCCGACCGATATGATGCGTTGCAGTATCTCATTAATTCCCGCGGTTTCAGGGGCCCATCTTATCTTTGCCCTGTGCGTCGCGTAATTCGCCCTGCAGTATGTAACGCCCTTCTTCTTGAGCAGCGCCCTTTCGATCAGCCAGATGCAGGAGGCGCAGCGGATCCCGTCAATGACTATATCTATCTCGTCCTCATCACCCGCCTTTCTTATCCTCCCTGCAAAGGCGGAAGGCTCTATCTTTATATCTTCAGGCGGGCCGGGCACCCATGAGGAACCCCTTTTGTCATAAAAAGCGTCAAGCCCTTCATCATTTATCAGCCTGTAAACGCCCCTGCACCCGTAACAGCAGAAGGCCTTCTTCATGCCGTTCACCTCATCAAAGACAGCCTTGTTTCCCGGAAACTCAAGCAGGCAGTGGTCACATGTGAGCATGATGCCTGAACCCCTTTAGCAGAAAGAGTATCCCCATAAGTATCACTGTGACGCCAGCCGCCTTATAAAAAAGTCCCCTCAGCTTTGAACTGATGAAGGAGGCCGCTATCCCGAAGATGACAAGCGAAGGCATCGTGCCGAGGCCGAAGAGAAATGAAAGGAGCATGCCTGAGGCTGTGCTGCCCGTGCCTGCGGAAGCGGCAAACGCAGCCATGGAAAAGCCGCATGGCAGAAGGCCGAAGAGAAGGCCGAGAGGAAAGTACTTCAGAAAAGAATCTACCTTTAAAAGACGCTGCCCTTGCTTCAGTATGGAAATATTATGCTTTTCAAACCATGCCGTATTAGCCGGAAAGCCGAGAATACCGACACCCATAATGATCATGAAGAGCCCTGCCGTTACAGCTATCGCGTTCCGGATGCCTGAGAGTTGTCCGGCGATGTTAAGAAGAGAGCCTGCAAATCCCATCGCCCCGCCGATGAGCGTGTAAGTCATGATGCGCCCGGCATTATAAAGCAGATGCGGAAGGAGAAGGTTCATAAAAAAAGGTCGTTCGATATCAGTCTTGCCGCTGATGGAATAGGAAGCGACTATCGGGCCGCACATGCCTATGCAATGGCCGAAGCCTCCGAACAATCCCGTTGTAAATATCAGAAGATAATCCGCGTTCATGTCGATCATATCAGCCCTTCTCCACAAAGACTCTCTTTTGAAAGAGTATGTTATCCGGCCCTTTTATTACGTCTGCCTTTATATCCCAGTATCCGTAAAGCGGGAATTCGATATCCAGCCTGAATGTTCCTTCCCTAACCTTCACAGGCTCGTAACGCCTGTCATATGACGATGTTGACGGCCTGCTGACCATGACTGATATGGATGAGGCGTCAAGCGGGCTGCCGTCCTTCTCAACAAATGTGAGAGTGATGCTGTTTTCACCGGCTGTAAGCTTATCCCCATGCATATCAAAACCCCAGCCAAGCTCAGACTTTACCTTTCGGACCTCATCCCATCTGAGGCCTTCTTCATAAGGGCTGCCCGTTACGGTGCCGTCAAAATTTTCAATGCCTACAAAAAGAGCGCCTGCCACGGCAAGCATGGCTGATATGGCTGAAATGATTATTATCGTCTTCATCTATTCCCCTGAAAAAATAAAATTTGCCTTTCTTGTCAGTTTGAATTCATCCTCTTCCGAGGGAGCTACGGATATTTCAATCGTCTGCGAAGATCTCCCTTCCATGTCTTCGGGAGCAGAAATGTAGACCGGAACCTTTTTGATCTCCCCTGCATTGATAAAGACATCCTCATCAGGAACGATCCTGGCCCTTCCTGCTGAACCGGCCGCCATTATCTTAAATGCCTTATCAACCCTTCCCCTGTTCTTTATCGAGAGGATATAAGAGTTTGTTGTCACGCCGTCCGCTGTCACCCTGGGCTGAAAAGAGTAATTCGGCAGCACAGTGAGGTCATAAGGCAGACGCGTAAATAAAAGATAGCAAAAGAAGAGGAGAGAGATGAGCGTTGCCGCTCCAAACATGGCGGTATTCTTACGGAAAATATTCACTGTCCCGCCAGGCCGTCCCCAGAAATAATCTATCAATGTCTTCTTTTGCTTCTTCCCCATGATATCCCTGCATTCATCAATGCATTTCGCGCAATGTATGCACGCCCTGTTTTCCCCCTGTCTTATATCAATGCCGGCAGGGCAGGCCCGCAGGCATGCCTTGCAGTCAATACATTCTTCCTTTCTCCGCGGGTCAAAGGCGACTGTCAGAGTGCTCTCGTCAAAGAGCGCTCCCTGGAGCATTGAGTAAGGGCATACGGTCGCGCAGAACCTCTGCCGCAGAAAAGAAAGGTCAAGAAATATGACAGCCGTAAGTGTTATCCAGAAAGCCCATACAACGCTGCCAGGCCGCCAACCGGCCAATGCCGGAAAAAAGTCATAAGGCGATACAAAATACCAGATGAGGTTCGCGCCCGCTGCCAGGCTCAGGGCAAAGACCGCGGCATATGAAACAATTCTCTGAAAAGAACCCTTGCCTGAATATCTGTCAAGAGAAGCGGTAATGTCAGACAGCACGGTCTGCGGGCAGGCCCAACCGCACCAGATCCTGCCGAACAAGAGCGTTAAAAAGATCAGGAGGAAGCTTAGAAAGATGATTCCGATAAGCATAATGAAGAACTCCTCCATCCATATGCTTGCGCCGAAAAAATGCAGCCGAAGCGTCGGGATATCAAATCTTAACGCGCTTTCGCCATTTATTTTAAGGAAGGGGAGACTGATAATGACCGCTGCTTCAAAGAACGCCGCTAACCTGCGCCATTGCTGTAAGTTACCGGTCGTCATCAAGCATTCTGAACTTCGGCTCCTCGATCTTATGCTTCCTCTTCTTCGAATAATAATAGACGATTATCACCGCGAAGATAATGACCATTGAAAGCCCGAACAAAAAATACGCTGCAGCCTGCACGTTCATATATGCCTACCTGCCGCCTTTGCTGGCTATCATATAAAGGATCAATATCCCGATCGCGGCTACGGCTGTAAAACCGATTGTTGCCATTACCGATATATCCATTGCTTATTCCTTCAATGCCTCATGAACCCTTCCGACCATCTGCGCGGAAGGCTTCAAGGTCTTGTCGCCTTTCTCTTTCCACTTTGCCGGGCATCCCTCGGCGGAATGTTTCGCAAGGTGAAGATTTGCCTTGAACTTCCTCATCAGTTCATCAACATTTCTGCCCATATTAAAGTAATTCACTTCAGCGTTCAGGAGCTTGCCTTCAGGGCTTATGATAAAAGTGCCTCTTAAGGAAAGCCCTGATGCCTCGTCATAAACGCCGAACATCTTTGCAAGCTTTCCCGTGGTGTCGGAGCCCATCGGATATTTCACATCCTTAAGCATCTTCTCATCTCTATGCCATGCAAGGTGGACGAATTTTGTGTCCCTGCTCACAGTAATCAATTCAGCGCCCATCTTTTTAAACCTGTCATACTGCTCTGCCAGAGCAGCGAATTCCGTAGCTCAGACAAAGGTAAAGTCCGCCGGATAAAAAAAGAGTATCGTCCACTTCTTATTCTTCCTTTGTGTCTCAAGGCTGATCCCTCCAAAGTCTCCTTTTGACGGCTCAAAAGTCTCTAATGTAAAGTCCGGCACCGTTGCTCCGATATTGCATCCCAAACATGCACAAGCTTCTGACATAATTATTACCTCCTGTTTTTGCTGACAGCTATTAGTTTATCTCTCACTTCTTTACCGACTCCTCATAATCCTTTGCCTGGCTCCACCCGCTGATCTCAGGGGTATACGCTGCAAAATAAAAGATGCCCCATAATATCAGCCCCCAGAAGAGTATCAGCCAGCCGACAGGGAGCTTACGCGCGGTATCCTTTGCCTCAAAGGCTTTTATATCATCATATTCCTCTGCCATGGCTCCTCCTTTTACTTATGCTGTAAAGACCTTATGTATGAGATCACAGACCATATCTCGTCCCTGCTCATCGTATCGTTAAAAGACGGCATCCCGCCCTTTGCAGTCCTGCCTTCCTCTACCATGCCCTCTTCGGTGCCATTGGTAATGAGTTCAAAATAATCATCGTCAGCAAGGTCTCCTTCTTTATACAGGAACATATTGTCCACAAGGCTCGGCCCTATGTCTCCGCCTGCATTTTCACCGTGGCACATGGCGCAGTTATCATCAAAAAGTTTCTTGCCCGCCGCTATCGCGCCCGGGTCTCCGGCAACCGGATTTTTAAGCTCCGCTTCCGTTACCGCTGATACCGGTTTGGCAGCAGCCGGCTTCTTTGTGACAGCCGTGCCTATGACCTGCATATACGCTACAAGGGCGTCCATCTCGTTCTTGCCCTGAAGCACATAAATTTCTTCATCAGAATAACTGAATCCAAGAGCGTCCATATGGCTTTGAACATCAGACGGATCGAGCGCCCTCTCTTTTATCCATGCGTAAGAAGGCATGTTCGATTCTTTAAAAAATGCCCTTGGATCTTCAAAATGCCTGTAATGCCACGCGTCAGGATACTTTCCGCCTATTCTTGCGAGGTCAGGGCCTGTTCTCTTTGACCCCCAGAGAAACGGGTAGTCATACGCGAACTCCCCTGCCTTGGAATACTCGCCGTACCTCATCACCTCTGACTTGAGCGGCCTTACCGTCTGTGTGTGGCAGTTGTTGCAGCCCTCCCGCTGATACACATCCCTGCCCGCAAGCTGAAGAGGAGTGAACGGCTTGAGGTTCTCCAGTTTAGGGTGCATCTGGCCGGTCATCATGGGAGCGAACATTGTAACTATCGTTCCCGCAAGTATTACAAGCAGCGCTACTATCGAAAACATTATCGGTTTTTTATATATTTCTCCGGCCATCACCGCACCCCCTCTGCTTTTGCCGCGGCAAGGGCGTTGCCCTTGCGGATGGTCATCAATATGTTATAGATAAAATAAAGCATGCCTATGGTGAAGATAACTCCCGCGAAAGTCCTCATCTGCCAATATGGGTAGTTCTTCACAAGGGTCTCGACAAAGGTGTATTTAAGCGTGCCGTCAGGGTTTACAGCCTTCCATAACGCCCCCTGCTGGATGCCTGTTATCCACATTGTGACAGAGAAGAGGAGCTGCCCGACCAGGACAAAATAAAAGTGCGTATTTGCGATCTTTTCGCTGTATATCTCTGTGTTGTATATCTTGGGAATGATGTAATAAATGGAAGCCGCAACTGTCATTGTCACCCATCCCATCGTGCCCATATGAACATGCCCCGGAACCCAGTCAGTGTAGTGAATAAGCTGGCTTACTACTCTCAGCGCCTGTGTCGGCCCCTGAACGGTCTGGAGCCCGTAAAATGTAATACCGAGTATGAAGAACTTTGTGAGATAGTTCGTCCTCATCTTTGACCACTCAGGCGCCACTGTGTAAAAACCGTTCACAACAGAGCCCCATGACGGCGCGATAAGGAAGAGGCTGAACGCGATCCCGAGCGTCTGGATCCAGTCAGGAAGGGGCGTGTAAACCAGATGATGCGACCCCACCCATAAATATCCGAATACCAGCGACCAGAAGGATATGATCGAGAGCCTGTGGCTGAATATCGGCAGCCCCGTAGACTTCGGCAGAAAGTAGTAGAACATCGCCAAAATGGGAGTTGTAAATATAAAGCCAACCGCGTTATGGCCGTACCACCACTCGATATTCGCGCTGTTGACACCCGCATATAACGAGTAAGACTTGAAGGGCCCCGCAGGAACGGCAAGGTTATTCACAATATAGAGAACCGCGACCGCTATGACAGTGGCAAGTATAAACCAGAGCGATATGTACATCTGCTCCTCTTTTCTCTTGATGATGGTTCCAAAGACATTTACCGCGAAGATCACCCAGAGGATCACAACGCCTATATCAAGAGGCCACTCAAGCTCCGCGTATTCAAGGGACTGGTTCATGCCAGCGAAAAGGCTTAAAGCGGCAAGCGTTATTGCGATATTGAACAGGTGCAGATGAAACCTCGCGAGCCGGGGAAAGAGGAGAGGCCTTCGTGTAAGCCTCATAACAATATAGTAAGAAATGCCGAATATAGCCCCGATGCCGAGACCGAACGCGAGCCCGTTCGTATGCACCACCCTCAGCCTTCCGAAGGTAAAGAACGGGGCAAAGTTCCAGCCTGGCGCCCACATCTGTACCGAGATCAAAAGGCCGATCAATATCCCCACCACTCCCCAGAAGATGGAGGATAGGATAAAGCCTTTTACAGTCTGATTATCGTATTGATAATCGCTCATATTACAACCTCCTTATAATGATTCTTGCATGACCAATGCCTGTCACTCCCGCTTGTCGGGAGTCTTTCAGCTATTAAAGATTCCGGACAAGCCGGAATGACAAGGTTACCGCATTCAATAATAATTAAAAACATAGCACCCTTTAACCTGCCTGACAAGGTCGGAAGATCATTTCTTCCTGTTTGCGGCAAGCATCTCAAAGTTATAGCCTTTTAAAAGATCCTCAAGCCCGGCCCTTATTCCAACCCATACCGGATGGACAGAGCATGTCCTGCTGAGGTCACAGAACTTCCTGTCAACAACGCATTTGTTCATCGCAACCGGCCCCTCGATCGCCTCTATGACATCCAGCAGAGTGATGTCCTTCGGCCTTCTCGCAAGCTGAAAACCGCCCTTAACACCCCTGTAGGATGTGACGATGCCGGCCTTTGAGAGCTTCTGGAGTATCTTGGCAAGAAAGCTCCTTGGAACATCCCTTATCCCGGCGATCTCATCTATCACAACAACCTCATCAGGAGTTGCGGAAAGATGTATAAGGCACCTGACAGCATAATCTGTTTCGCGCGTGATCTGCATAATCAAGACTATTTTAGTCCTGTTTTAAAAAGATGTCAAGAGGCAAGTTTAATTTTTTGTATTTATCTGCTATTATCGAGTCAACTTTGCTATCAGGTAAAAGAATATGAAGACCGCTCTGGCACTTGACATTGACAGCACCCTGACACCGCCGCGCCAGCCTATCACCGCGCAGATGGCAGATGTCCTCGGGCGGCTTAATGTCCCTTTTTATGTCGCAGCAGGAAGCCACTTCTCTCTTTTGCAGGGGCAGTTCTTCACGCCTCTATATGGCCACGGATTCCGCGGGCGGTTCGACGCCTTTGTCAGCAACGGCGCGGTTCATTATCATTGTGATTATTCAAAAGAGATGTCCATCGAACTGGTCTCGGAGTTCAATATCAGGAATCATCTCGGAGAGAACGATTACCGCCGCTTGATGGATGTATTGGCCAAGACTCTTAATATGGAGGAGTTTCAGCTGCCTGCTGATCTCAATATAGTGGATAACCGGATAGTTGACAGGGTATCAATGATAAACCTCTGTCCTATCGGCAGGCTGGAGCATGAAGGCCCGGATGCCGTGCTTAACCGGGAAAGATTCGTAAGTTTCGACCAGTCCGCAGGCTACAGGGAAAAGGTAATGCAACATCTTAATCTTGCATTGTCATCACTGATAAAAGAAAAGCATCTGCATATCACTCTCGGCGGACAGACCTCGTTCGATATCGGCATATCAGGCGAGGACAAGACCAAACCTGTGCGCAAGCTTTTGGAAGAGGGATTTAATAAAGTAGTCTTCATCGGCGATGCGTTATTCAAAGGCGGCAATGATGCAGCTGTCAATGAACTTATCGACACATGGCCCGCAGGATCCGAGTGCCCGGTAGAGGCGATACAGACAGGTTCGTGGCTTGAGACGATAGAGATATTTAAAAAGAGAAGTTTTCTGGATTAATATATTTTGGGGAGGAAATTGATGAGCGCTGAGAAACTTGAAATAAAACCTTATGAAAAAAAGTGGCAAGAGATAAATCTTTCTAATGAAATTGTGGCGTCCTATAATCTTGACAAGTGGGCGGCTGAATTTTCCTTAATGACGGCTGGCTACCGGGATCAATTAAATCCTGAAGATGCTGATGATCCAAGTGTTGCATTCAATTCTCTGACAATGGCGATCTTAGGCGAAGCAAAGGCAAGGGTTTTTAAGAAGAAAGTTGCTTCCGGAGAACAGGCCCATGTTCATATCGGTGGAGAAACCCGGCCTCATACACAAGATTTCATAGCTATTCTTTCACGGGTATATGCTGCTCATAATATTCAGGTTCATCTCAGAGAAAAACCTAAGACCGCACCAATTTGGTATTCTTCTTTTGGGATTTTTCACAAGGAATATCAAAGCGGCGATAACCTGACAGCGAGCCATTCACCATATTTTAAAGGGGGATGGAAGCCTATGGATTCGGCGGGCAAGCAGCTTCTCTCAGAAGAGCCTGAAATTATCTATGAAGTGCAAAATATCGTAAAAAACCGGGAGAAGATCACCCTTGCACCATGGGGACTAGAAGGTAAGATTCTTCATGATTTTGACATTGATAATGCATACGTGAAGTACCAGCAGTCTGTTATTGTCGACAAATCCATGGATGATATCAAACACGCTATAGGAAAAGGATTCCGTTGCGTAGCCTGCACAGTCGGCGGCTCAATGAAGGCCACGACTGAAAGCCTGTTCCCATTATTAGGCATCAGCACGGGCACAAACGGGGTCATTCAATATCTTTTTGGCGAAGAGGATTCGCATTATCATGGATTAGGCGAAAAAAACGGGAAACATTTTGGCCCTGATCCCAGTAAGAAAGAAGTTTACAAGAATATAGGCGCCCAGGACATCCTACTTCAGGACAAGGCAAATATAGTCTTTATCTGGGATCCTGACGGCGACAGGTTCAATATAGTTACAACAACCCCGGCGGAGAGGGCAGAACAGGCACAGGCACTCGGCCTCGAAGTCGAACCTTGCCCAGATACCGACAAAGCCATTGTGTACTTTACCCCGAATCAGCTTTTCTTTATGCTTACCGCATATCGCATCAGTGTTCTCAAAGATACCGGTTTGCTTAATGCATATAATTGGTTCGTCACCCCTTCCATATCCACATCCCGATCAATTGGTGAGCTTGCTGCTAAGGAGAATATCCCGATCGTACAGGTACGCGTGGGTTTCAAGTATGTTGGCACTTTTTCGGAATGGCTTGAGAACCGATTCGATACAAATGAGCCATTCATAAATGCTATTGGGGACAAGATATACATAGGCAAAAAACCCCGCGCTTTGATAATGTGTGAAGAATCAGGCGGCGCAGTCTTCGGAGGTACGGAGCTCCTTATGAATGAGAGTGGAACAAAAGGCCTGATTGCGCTACGTGAGAAGGACGGCATGCAATTCGGTCTAATGATTCTGTCGCTCGCGTCCCATCTGTTCAATGAGAAGAAGTCTTTCGCGGAGTATTACTGCGGCCTGATTGAGGAGTATGATATCCTGCACAGGTTTTTCGACCGGCGTGATGTCATTCTTTACAATGAAAGGCTCACTGGCCCTGAACGCGAAACAGCCAAAGCTGAGGGAGAGAGAAAAAGAGACAGGGTAATGGATTTTTTCAAGAACTTAACCGAGCAAGCTACCTCCGGAAAATCTATGGACGAAATACTCAGCGAGATTAACTCAAGGCTGAACGATGGGGATAAGTCAATACCAAAACCAAAAAGGGTATGCATGGTCGGCGAGGGCAAACTTCTTGAAGGGACGTTAATGGAATTCGACGACTTCTGGGTTCTGATACGCGCTTCGGGAACGGATGCCCTTTTGAGGTATTATATTGAAGGAAAGGAAAAAGCTAAGATAAAGGTGTATCAGCAATCACTTATTAACTTAAAAATATAAGAGTTAAATTTGAATGTAGGCAGGGAATAAAATATTGTATCCAGAACCTTACTTTGAGAGAAGCATGTTAAGCAAACTGCATAAAGAAATAAGGAGGGACGGCTTTGCCCCTGATTTTTTTCTTCCCATTCATCCTGATATGCCGGTCTACGGGTTGAACATTGCTTTTGGTTGGCCTCTTCCTTCTCCTCTTAAAGAGTCTTATGAATATCTATATCGTGAGCTTCTGGCTCTTGGCTATGATATATACGTATATCCTTATCATCAAACACATGTAACTGTAATGACGCTTGTAAATTTTAAAAAACACCAGTATCCCGGAGAAAAAGTTGTCGAGGAAATAGAGAAGCTTGTGCCTGATATAATCGAACTTTTATCAAGAGAACTGTCCGCTGGCTCTGAAAGTGACATTAAGACATTTAAGATCGATGTGGGACCGCCTATATTATTTAAGAGTGCCTCCATTCTGCCTATCCGGAACCCCGACAAAACGGTCTATCGTTTAAGGGAAAAGATAGCTCTCCTAATGAAGGATGCGTTCTCCTTGGAAGTCGAGGTTCCCCAAGGTGTCCACTCTACTATCCTTCGATTCCTAAAAAGTCCGTCTGATGCGAATGTATTTATCCAAAAATTTGAATCCATAGCAGCTAACACTCATATGGGTGAAGTTACTATTAACGAACTATTATTAACCTCGGAAACTAAACCCTATATGCGAGGTGGAGAGATACTCCACCGTTTTCGACTTGGAGAATAATTATGACAACAAGTAAAGAGACATTATTAATTACTGGGGGGCTTGGCTTTATAGGATCAAGCCTCGCGAAAAGACTTTGCAATAAATACAATATCATAATTGTTGACTTTGATTATTCGAACAGCGCTGAAAAAATCGCCAAGGAGTTGCAAAGTCAAGGGGTCAAGGTTATACATAGCGATATTGCATCAACAGAGACTTGGAAGAAAATAGATGAATGCCAATACATTTTTCATGCGGCTGCTCAGGTTGCCGCTGAAGTCTCCTGGGTGAAACCTGATCTCGATTTCCGAACAAATGTTCATGGGACATTTCTTGTCGCCGAACATGCGCGCAAGTATAAGGCTTGCGTTATTTACTGCAATACAATTCGCGTATATGATCCGGATGCAGTTGAAGTTGCAATGGAGAAGATTGGAAAAGTATCTGAAAACTGTGCAACTATTGAAATATCTACAAAGCCGCAACCGCCCTTCGCCCTTTCGAAATATTTAGGGGAACAGTACTTGCACCACTACGCCAACATGCACAGATTGGAAGTCATCAGCCACAGGATGAGTGGGATCGTAGGCCCGGGGCAGCTAGGAAGCAAGACCCATGGCTGGATCGCAAATATTGTGCGTTGTGCTGTTAAAAAGAAGGAGTATACAATTTTCGGCGATGGTAATCAGACAAGGGATATTTTGCATATCAAAGATTTCATTGATCTAGTCGAAATAGAACTTGCAGATTTCAATACATACTCTGAAGGCGGTTTTTCCGTTTATAACGTAGGTGGTGGAGCGGCAAATAAACTCAGTATAAATCAAGTGATTAAAATGTTAGAAACAGAATTGTCGCGCGAGATGAAAACAACAAAAGATATTCCCCGCACTGGAGAACCCAAACATTATACTTCTGATATTGCCCGAATTCAGGATAAAGGTTGGCTTACTCATATTACTGACACTAAAACTATCATTAGAGAACTAATAGATTGGTATGGGAGGGGATAGTCAATGGCAAAAACAAACCAGAATCAGGGAGTGTTTATTAGTTTTCACGAGGAAAATAATAAATCAGCGTATATAGCAGATGAATTAAAGAAATTCTTCACAGACTGGAAAGTCATTCATCACATTGTGAAAGATAAAATAACAATAAAAAATCCAGGGAAAATTATCCTAGAAAGTATCAGAGCATCTGATTGTTTTTTACAGATTTTCACTGATAGCTCACGGTCCGAATGGATGAAGAAGGAGTGGGCTTGGGCAAAAGACCAAAAAATGGAAAGAGACGGCGCATTTAACATTATTGTGCTGACAACATCTTATTGCGATAAGAATGAGGATTTTACTAAAGAAATTAAAAATATAAAAAAAGCAGGGTATCGAGTTGAAAGAATTGATGAGGAAGATAAGGCTAGAAATATTTTGTCAGGTATTCTGGTTAATTATAAGAAACTGCTGAAAGATCAACATGGCAAAATTGAGTTGCCGGACTTCTGTAAAACTCAAGCAGAAAAAGAACAAATTGAACTTGGACATGTTGGTGAGTTTATAATGAATTTTATAGGAGCTTATAAACGAGGCCTAAAGAGTGTATATCCGGACAGAAAATCAATTATTAATCTGTTAGAAAAAAGATTAAGACGTCTTAGAAACGATGGGGGGGAAGTGAAGATGCTAGGCCTTGCACTTAGGAGATACACTATTCCTAGTGAAGATGAGGTTAAGGAAGATGAAGGGAACGTTGGGCAATTGTTTTGGGATGCGATTAATGATGAAAGTAATAGATCAAACGCTAGACTTCTTCTGCTAAAGCTTGAATGTGATTCTGCGAAAGAACGCATCAAGATTGAAAGTCCAGATGCTATGACTGAAGACGAATCCAGATTGTTTAAAGCTAGCAAAAAGGTTCAACAAAAATATGTCGGCCATCGAAACGTGAAAATTGGTTATTATTACACGCCTTATGTCGGTATGGTCATATTTGAAGATGAAGCTTATGTGGAATTATACCATCTTGGCACACAAATCAAAGATAAGGCCATCTGTGGTCATGTGCCGATAATGTTAATAAAAAAGAATCCAGATGAGGGCTTATACGAATTATTTGATTCCCATTTTGAAAATGTGTGGATAAACTCAAAGCAGGTTAATCTCTAGCTGAGGAATACTCATGAGTGAACGCACAGGAACAATCCTTTTCTTTGATCTTGCTGGTTTCTCTACAAATAGCAACCCAACTCAAGTGAAGATTGCAGAATCATTTTTTGCAGAGGTGAAGAGACTAACCAGTACCGTTAAATCTGGTCGCCCGGATGCAGGCAAGTACTCTGTTTTGCCGACAGGTGATGGGGCAGCTATAATCATTTGGAAAGGGAAATCTGATGCTATAAAGAGTGAGCATGCTGCTTTATCGATAGCCTCAGAAATGATGGTCTGGGCTGACAGGCATAAACCTAAAATCGGTATCCGTTGCGGAATTAATCAGGGTATTCTTGATTTGATTAAAGACCCTAATGGTCAAACAAATGTGTGCGGCGCAGCTATTAATGTTGCCCAGCGTGTAATGGATGCTGCAAATTCAGGCCAAATTTTATTACATCATGATAATTTTGCAAAGCATATAGAATCTCACTACGAAAGCTCTAATAATAATTTGAGTTATAACCTTGATTCTATGTCTTACGAGATTCTCGCCAAGCACAACGAAATCTTAAGGGTCAATACTGTAACCGGTAAGATTAAGATCAACGGTAGGAAATATCCATTTGGAAAATCTGGTGCGCCGGCAAACAAGTGGCATCTGCAAATAGAGCCGCCGATTTTGTCTCTTAACAAATACGGCATAAAAGATAAAAAAACTCCTCCTGAAAAACTTCTGAAAAAGCATAAGAAAATTGCTTGCGTGGGCGCAACGAATGACCAGCTTCCTGAAATTATTTTAAAGGTTTTGAAAAATAATCCATCTAAGATTTGGGATAGCATAATGGTCTACTTCCTTAAAGATAAGACCTTTAAATGGATGGATATGAAGTCGGATGGTAGATCTCATAGCGAACTAATCGAGGCCAAGAAAGACGCAATAAAATGTCTGGCGAGCGTGCTGAAAGGCCATGTCAAACATCTCGAATTTAGAGAATATGATCGCCCGTTTTACTTTGCCTCTTATTGGGATTGGGATGCGCCTGGAGGTCGTATTCACATAAGCCCATACATTTGGGGAGCCGACGTCCGGCATTGCCCAGCTTTTGATTATACATGGATAACAAATCAGCCAACGCCACAGTATCTGGCATATAGAAATGGTTTAGAGCAATTGAGGAGTTTATCTAAACTAATAGTACCTGAAAAACTTTAATTCACGTCAAGGTTATGGATAAAATATCTTTAGTGACCGGCGGATCCTCCGGACTTGGTTTTGAAATAGCCCGTTGTTTGTGTGAATCGGGGCAAAACGTGTGCATTGTTGCTAAAGACGAAGGCAAACTCAATACCGCAATCGACAAACTTAAAGAGATATGTAAGCAGTCCATTATCTTGGCCTGTCGCTCGAATGTCAGCCATGAAGACGATGTTAATCGTCTATTCCAATTTATCAGTACTAATAACTTTCTGCCTGATATGGTATTCAACGTGGCAGGGATTGGTCTCTTTGGAAATCCCGAGGCTGCCACAAGAGAAATGATCAATAAGGTTTTCGAAGCAAATCTCATTGGCACGATCCTTGTTTCAACCTATGCTTTAAGAGCTATGCAAGCCACCGGCGGCATCATTGTAAATATTATGTCAACCGCAGCCCAAATCGGCAAAGCGCAGGAGTCAGTTTATTGCGCAGCGAAATGGGGAGCGCGAGGCTACACGGAGTCACTCCAAGCTGCAACAAAAGGGACATCAGTTAAAGTAATCGCCGTTTATCCAGGCGGCATGAATACACCCTTCTGGAATGAAGGATGTGGATTGTCTCCGGATTTATCAAAATTTATGAGCCCCATTGACGTGGCAAAAATAATTGTTGATACAGTCACAAAAAAAGATTCCATTGTAGTTACTGGAATGATTATTCAGAGAAGCGGTTAACACACTTCAGCCTGTATGACGGTCTTCAAGTTCCGTTAAATTTTCCACACCTGCCATATCTGCCAGTGCTCTTGCATATGTCCTTAAATCAATCTGCAAAGCCGCAAGCTCTTTTCTGAATTCCATACATTTCTCGGGATAGTTGAAAGCACCAGCTACCGAGAGTCCATGCCATTTTGCGGTAAAAGGCCGGACAATTTGATTTAGCACCACCACTGCTATTTTGGCAAAATTAATGCAATCTCTCCCGTGATTTTTGATTGTTGCTCTGGTTAATCCAAAAAGATTATAAACGCTCTCAAGTGCCGTTTTTTCGTCCCCGTCTCTCATTGGCAAAGGCTGAGTAGCTATTCGCGTGAGCAATTCTATATACATTTCCCATGCAGCATCCTTATCTTTTTCTTTAGCTTCCCATTCTGCTTCGAGAAAAGGCGCTTTAATCTTCAGCTTGGTCATATCCCAGTTTTCCAACCATTTTCTTAGCTTCATGACGCTCTCCTTGAGATCAGAATTATCTTGTTGTAAATTCTTTGATTAATGAGTGACCCCGCACATGAGACATTTGCTGTTATATTTCATCATATCTGAAGTATTCTGAATCAAATGAGCACGGGTTGTCCTCGCGTAATAAGCGTCTTCAATCCAATCAGCAAGTTGACTGGCAGCTGTTGGATATGCTCTGTATCGTGCATAACAACTAGATTCCTCGCGTTCCCAATTGTCCTTAAATCTTTGGGGCAGATGAGCACTTGTGCCACAACTTGGTAAGAGTATCCCTATCAAACCGTTTGGTGTATAGTCACCCTGACGTAGGCTTGTTTTTATCTCCCAGTCCATATATCTCCGACTATGTGTACACTTACCAATTAAAATAATTGAAACCGTAGAATCGCCCAAATACTTCTCCCGAATTCTTGACATGACATATTCGGGATTAGTGCTATTGACAAAATCATCATTGTCGGAAGCTCCAAGAGCTTTAGGAATAAAAACACCTTCTCTATTAGCCCATCTTTTAATAAAATCATCGACTTCGCCACGATCTTTCTGATGGAAAGAAATAAATACCTTCCTACTTATACCATAAAGAGACATTCCTATTCCCTCCTTTGGTTCTATTTTATGAAGTATAATATATCAAAATCAATTCAAATAACAGGGTCTTTAACGTAATGTTAAAAAGTATCAAAATGGTTTTAATAGTACTGGACAGTCTAGGCATCGGCGAACTTCCTGATGCTGCTCTCTACAATGATGTTGGAAGCAACACCTTAAAGCATATTTCAGAAGCAATAGGGGGCATTGATTTGCCCAATATGGAGGCGTTAGGGTTAGGGTATCTTGGCGACTTTAAGGGTATTAAAAAGATTGCAACTCCTAATGGTGCTTTTGGAATTATGGCAGAAGCATCAGCCGGAAAAGATTCTATTACAGGACACTGGGAAATGATGGGGCTGATTCTTAAAGAATCTTTCCCAACATTTCCAGATGGTTTTCCAGAAGAAATAATGAGCGCAATTAAGGACACTATTGGCATTGAAACATTGGGGAATTATGCTGCATCTGGCACAGAAATCATCAATGACCTCGGAGAGGCACACATGTCAACAGGATATCCTATAATTTATACGTCGGTCGATAGTGTTTTCCAGATTGCTGCTCATGAAGATATTATCCCCGTGGATAGGCTTTACAGATTTTGCGAAATCTCTCGCCATCTTTTGACAGGCGTTTATGGTGTAGCCAGAGTAATAGCTCGGCCTTTTATCGGCGAGCCTGGAAATTTTCAGCGTACTTCGAGAAGAAGGGATTTTTCACTTCCTCCTCCTGAACTGACCCTTCTTGACTCATTGAAAGACAAAGGTATTCCTACCATAGGAATCGGAAAAATTGGGGATATCTTTTCAAGGCGGGGAGTAGGAGAGGTAATTCATACAACCAGTAATGAAGACGGTATAGATAAGACCATCAGAGCCATTTACAATATTGAGCGGGGATTAATCTTTACTAATTTGATCGATTTTGACATGCTTTATGGCCATCGAAATGATGTGAAAGGGTATGCTGACGCCTTGAAAGCTTTTGATCGACGGCTCCCTGAAGTTTTCAACGCGCTGAAGGAACACGATATACTGATCATAACCGCAGACCATGGATGCGATCCTACAACAGTTAGTACAGATCATTCTCGTGAATATGTCCCTCTCTTGATTTATGGAGACAATATTAAGAAAGGAATAAATGTTGGAGTGCGTAAGACTTTCGCTGATTTAGGACAGACTATCGCAGAGATATTTCAATTAAAACCTTTGAAAAATGGCAATAGTTTTTTATCAAGTCTTTAATCTCAGGGCATTTATAAGCCCGCATTATTAATGCTCTATGGTTTGACATAAGCCGGTGCAAAGTATTAAATTATACAGCTCGACCGGCAGGCAATTATGCCTGCTAATTTTTTCTCTAAAGAAGATAAAATGTGCAGATTAGCCGCGTTAACTTCAGCTAAATACTTCTCCCCGATAGAGAACGTTATCGCCCTTGAAACGATGAAAGAGGGGCATGACGGCTCAGGAATGGGCCTTATCCTCAAGGACCTCGGCGGCGATTTCAAAGACCTCAAGAACTATCCGATCCTCTCCGGCATCTGTTCAAAGAACGGCCTGAGCGCGCTTGACAGCTATATGGACAAGCTGGGCTTCCGTCTTAAACATGAATGGTCGCCAAAGATCAAACCAGTCAAAGGGATCGAGAGGAGAGACTACTACTTTTCCAGGGCATATGATTACCCGGATGAATATAAAGGCAGATCGTTATCAGAAAGGGAAGGCCTGCTCTTAAATACAAGGGTGGCGCTCAGAAAGATGGGCGGAGCTGACGAATCCATAATCGTCTTTGCCTTCTATCCGGACATAATCGCCCTGAAAGAGGTCGGCGACCCGATGCAGCTTGGGGAGTTCTTCGGTCTTGACAACTCATCTCTGAAGGCAAAGATCATCTTTGCGCAGGGAAGGCAGAACACCAATTACGCCATTGACCTGTACGCATGCCACCCCTTCTTCATCCAGGGATACGGCACAATGACAAACGGCGAGAATACGGCATTTATCCCTATCAAAGAGTTCCTTCAGGGAAGAGGGATGCCGGGTTATATAGGCTATAACAGTGACAGCGAGGTATTTGCTCATATTCTTCATTACAGCTGCAGGCATCTGGGTTACCCGCTTACATATTACAAAGATATAATAACGCCTCTCAAGGCAGAGGAGATAGCAACGAGAAAAGACAGCGAGGTCGCGAGGCTTCTCAAGATGTCCTTGAGGCCGCTATGCATTGACGGCCCTAACTGCGTTATCGGTTTTACGCCGGACGGCACCACATTCATGGTGCAGGACGCAAAGAAGTTGAGGCCCGGCATTGTAGGCGGCATCAAAGGAAAGTTCGGCCTCATGTCAGAAGAGTGCGGGCTTGACAGCGCAATATCAAAAAGAGACAGGTCGCTGGATGTATTTCCAATGAAATACGATATGGTGATAATCGAGCCTGACGCAAAAGGAGTGAAGGTATGGAACCAGCTTCAAGGTTGGACAACAATCATAAGCTGACGCTGAAAGATTTTCCATATGTCGTCCGCTGGAGAGATGACAGGTGCACGAGGTGCGGAAGATGCACCGCCGTATGCCCCATGTTGTCCATCGAGCCTTCGGTCGTTGTAAAGAGAAGCGTTCATTCCGACGGCCCGATACCGAATCCGAAGTCAGCAAGACAGACCGTCACGGTTATTAAACAGTCTACTGACGTTGACCGTTACTGCACAGGCTGCGCCACATGCTCGCTTGTATGCCCTAATGAGGCCATAGAGCCGGAGTTCAACCCTCAGCACAAGTTTGCCTTTCATAAAAACAGGGGCGGCCATCCTTACAGAAGGGGCGGCAGAAGAAATGACCCGCTTGTCTCCACACTTGACCGGCTCAAATTCACAAGGATATCGATGCTCACCGACCCTGCGCTTGACGCCGGGAGGCATGAGTTCAGGATAAGGACATACCTCGGAAGGATACTTCCCCCCGAGCAACTGCCGATAAAGATGGTGAACGGGAACCTCAGATTAGATAAAAAGACCGATACGTTCATACCTCCGGTAAGAGAGATATACCCTATCATGATAGGCAGCATGTCAATAGGCGCGCTCTCCCCGAATATGTGGGAAGGGCTTGCAATGGGAATAACATACCTTAATGAAGTGGAAGGCATGCCTGTTGTCATGTGCTCCGGCGAAGGCGGGATGCCGGCAAGGCTGCTCAGGTCAAGGTTCCTGAAATATTTCATACCGCAGATCGCATCCGGCTACTTCGGCTGGGACGAGATAGTCAGGGCCCTGCCTCATATGATAGAAGACCCGTGCGCGATCGAGATCAAGTACGGACAGGGCGCAAAGCCGGGTGACGGCGGGCTCCTGATGGCGCATAAAGTGCTTAAGCTTATTTCAGAGATACGAGGCGTTCCGATGGGTGTAGACCTTCCGTCCCCTCCAACGCATCAGACAAAATATTCTATTGAAGAAGCTGTCGCGAAGATGATCCAGTCCATGTCCATGGCATGGGGATTCAGGGTTCCGGTCTACCCGAAGATATCGGCAACACAGACGTCAAAGGCGGTTCTCAATAATCTTGTGAGAAACCCGTTTGCTGCAGCGCTTTCACTTGACGGCGAGGACGGCGGAACAGGCGCTGCCTATGATGTGTCCATGAACAGCATGGGGCATCCTATAGCATCAAACCTCAGGGAATGTTATCTCGACCTTGTCAAACAGGGCAAGCAGAATGAGATCCCGCTGATAGCTTCCGGAGGAGTCGGAAAAAAAGGAAACCTTGCCGCGAACGCCGCCGCGCTCTTTATGTTAGGCGCGTCAGCTGTTTCTATAGGAAAATATATTATGCAGGCAGCTGCAGAATGCCTTGGAGATGAACAGAACCGCTGCAACGTCTGCAACCTCGGCAGATGCCCGAGAGGGATAACAACTCAGGATCCGAAGCTGTATAGAAGGCTTGACCCTGACAAGGTTGCCGAGAGGGTAGTTGAGGTATTTAAATCCATTGATATTGAACTCAAAAAGATCCTGGCGCCTATGGGCAGAAGCACAGAGCTGCCTATCGGCATGTCTGACGGCCTGAGCGCGGACGACCCTGCGATAGCAGAGAGATTAAAGATAAATTACGCGTGCTGATAATGAAAAAGATAACTATCAAGGCAAACATAAGCGGCAAGAGAACCCCTTCGAGGATACTTGAGGAAGAGATACAGGATGCCGTAAAAGGCGGCGCCAGAAACCTCCACATAATCGCTGACGGCCAGCATGGCATCGGCGGCCGCATCTGGCCGACAGGGGATACCGTTAAGATAACTGTTGAGGGCCCGGTCGGGCAACGGCTCGGCAGCATGGGGATGTTCGGCACCGAGATCCTCGTCAAGGGCGGAGCCTCTGATGACATAGGCTGGATAAACTGCGGGGCAGAGATAACAGTTCTGGGTGATGTCACAAACGGGGCTCATAACGCCTGTGCCCAGGGCAAACTCTATGTTCAGGGCGGCGGGGGCGCGCGCTGCGACACAATGACAAAACACAACCCGAGGTTTGACCCTCCTGAGTCATGGTACTTCAGGGATGTGGGAGATACCTTTGCAGAGTTCAAGGCAGGCGGAATATCTGTCATATGCGGCGTGGAGCCCAGAAACGCGAGGAACATACTCGGCTACAGGCCCTGCGTCGGAATGGTCGGAGGAGTCGTATACTTCCACGGCCCGATCGACGACAGCTACAGCAAGTCTGATGTAAAACTTCTTGACCTCACAGATCAGGACTGGGAATGGCTGACCGGAAACATGAAGCCTTATCTCAAGGCCATCGACAGGAGCGATCATTATAAAGAGCTTACCAGTTCGAGAAAAGAGTGGAGAAAGTTCATACCTTTCACAGCGCAGGAGAAGGCAAAAAAAGGAAAACTGAAGATGTCTGTTTCAGATTTCCGTAATAAGGTCTGGGACGACGGAGTCGGCAAAGGCGGGTTATTTGCGGAATATATCACTCATCCTGTGACCATTCTCCCTTACATCACAACAGGGGATGAAAGGCGTTATAAGCCATTATGGAACAATATGAAATATTCGCCGCCCTGCGAATTCAGCTGCCCGAGCAACATTCCGACACAAAGGCGCGCGCACTTCATAAGAGAAGGAAAGCTCAAAGAGGCCATGGAGCTTGTCATGGAGTACAGCCCGCTGCCTGCAACCGTATGCGGCGAGATATGCCCGAACCTCTGCATGGGTTCATGCACAAGGGCGAGGCTTGATTCACCTGTGAGTATCAAAGAGCTGGGGAAGGCGAGCATCGGCGCCAGGGCTCCGAAGCCTAAAGCCAAGACCGGCAAAAAGATAGCTGTTATCGGCGGCGGCCCGGGCGGCCTGTCTGCGGCATGGCAGTTAAGGCTTAAAGGGCACGATGTGGAGATATTTGAGGCGGAAAACAAGTTGGGCGGAAAGCTTGAATACTGCATACCAAGAGAAAGGCTTCCGCAGAAGGTTCTAAAGAAAGAGCTTGAGAAGATCACCGAGATAGGCATCAAGTCAAACCTCGGAGTGGCCATAGACAAGAAAAAATTCATGGAGCTGTACAAGAACCATGATGCTGTCATTGTAGCCTGCGGCGCGCATAAACCGAGAAAGCTCAATGTCCCGGGCATTGAAGATATGGTAACGGCATATGATTTCCTGAAGGGAATAAATCTTGGGAACCTGCCTGACTTGAATAATAAGAAAGTGGTCATTATCGGTGCAGGCAATGTCGGCATGGATGTGGCTGCCCAGGCCTATCAATGCGGGGCAAAAGAGGTGACCGCTGTTGACGTTCAGAAGCCTGCGGCATTCGGTGAGGAGCTGAATATAGCAGAGTCTTTAGGCACCAGGATATCATGGCCGAAGTTCACTGATAAGTATGTCAAGAAAGAGAGAAATATATATTTCAAGGATGGTTCAAGCCTTGAGGCTGACCTTGTGATAGTTTCGATAGGCGATATGCCTGAGACAGGTTTTCTGCCGCCAAGCGTCCAGACTGATAAGAACGGGTGGGTAGAGGCTGACGAGGCAGGCTATACGTCAGATCCCAAGATATTTGCGATAGGCGACGTAACGAGCCTCGGGCTTGTCACGCACGCGATCGGACACGGCAAAAAGGCAGCCGAAGCTGTGCATGCCCTGATCTCCGGGCTGTCCTATAACAGGCTTCTGCCGAGGCCGGTTGTTCCCTATGAAAAGATAAAGGCGGCATATTATGACTTATGCAAGGGTGAACCTTTTACTACGAAGACCGAAGCTGCACGCTGCATGTCCTGCGCGGCATGCAGGGATTGCCATATGTGCGAAGCGACCTGCTATTACGGCGCTATCAGCAGAAAAGATTTAGGTAAAGGCTTCTATGAATACGTGGTTGACAGTGCCCTCTGCATAGGCTGCGGCTTCTGCGCAGGCATATGCCCATGCGGCGTGTGGGAGATGAAAGAGAATAATTAAGGCTGCCCTTCCGCTTAATGGCCGTTACAACCCGGCATTGACAAATAATTTCACTTTTAAGTAATATAACTTCGTTCCGCGGTTTTACCGTCCTGGCGTATTCTGCTTTCAATACCAATGGAAAAGGAAACATCGCAGGTAATTTTTGCGTCTGCGATATAAGTGCGGCAATTTGCAGTCTCATATAAAAGATAAATAAAAGGAGGAAGTGAAGATGGCTGGAAAATCAAAGACAAATGTTTCTGCGCGCGCAGGAGCAAAGAACGTTTCAAAGCTCTGCAGTTTGTGCGGCAACAAGGTAGAAGTCGTTCTGTCATACTCGGCTACAGGCAAAAAGAGCATGAAGCGCCTCTGCTGCGGAAATTAATCAACCGTCTCCTGCGGCATGGTATGCCCTGCTGCAGGAGATATTTTTTTTCCGGCCGCTGCAAAAATAATAAAACCCGATGCCGCCCCGCCAAGGTCGATAAGCCAGTCGCTGACCTGAGGTGTGCGGTCATTGACAAAATACTGCATCAGCTCCGTAGTCCCTGCAAACATAACAGCAGCTATTAGCAGCATCATGTACCTTTCCCGCGGGAAACCTGCCGCAAGGCTTAAGGCAAAAATAGAGAAGAGAATAAAGTGGCCGCTCTTGTCTGCCAGGATCCATCGTTTGGTCATCTTCAGTTTTTCACTTGCGGCGGCCTTGGCGCTAAATTTGATTTCAGGTGATTTCTGGCTGGTTACTTTTTTTATGGTAGCTGCCGCATCCTCCTGAAACTGCAGCTTGCTGGCTGCAGGGGCCAAAGCGCCGAAGAGAATTACCGCAACTGTGAATATGACCGCCCCTTTCAGCATTATGCCGTTACATTCAACAACAAGCGGCAACACCAGCCATGCAAGAAAAATAAACCAAAGTATATAGATGAACTGCCAGTATTTGTAGACCGGTTTCTCAACCGCCTCTCTGAGGCTCAGGTTTTTGACCCGCATTGACCCTGTAACTTTGATGAGTTGCGCGACAACCCTTACCTCTTCAGCTTCAGGTTTTACCTTGAAGATCATCTCATATCTCTTCCAGGGGTTGTCGCCTTTTAGCGCTGCGACAACATGCGGAGCGGAGATCCATATCCCCTTGTCATCATAATGTGCAAGAACCAGCCCGGCCCTGTACCATTCCCTGACGCCTGCACTGACCGCTTCTGTCTTTATATCACCTGAAAGTTTAAGCAGCCTGAAACGTTCCGGTTCTTTAATGCTCTGAAAAAGATTCAGATTATTCTGCGGGGCTGCCGCATACAATTTTACTGTCATGAGATCTTCAAGCACGATCAAACCATCAGGCCCCGTCCGTTTCCAGCCGGCAAAACCTTCTTTGAAGTCATTATTGGCAAGCAGTTCCGGCCCTGTCTCCTCATATAGGCCGATATAGTCCGCAATAAAGACCGTTAAAAAAGCGAGAATGAAAAAAACAGCTGTTTTTTTGAGATACGCTTTATCTTTTATAGCTCTCATCATTATTCTTGCAGGCTTTCCAGTCAGTTATATTTATGAATAAGACAACAACTGAACTAACAATAACATACTAATCCTGCTACAAGTAAAGCGTTATCTGTCATTTCTGCGGGTTCAATTTTGTAAATTGAACCCAATATTCCGGTCATTCATTAAGTCATTACATGCAGAAAGTTGCAGGGTTAGATAAAACAAAAGGTTCAGGTTTATAACCTGAACCCGCAAAGATATTGCCATTGTTGTAATTTTGTCTTTATAAATAATACAATTATGTCACAACAAGGTTATTGGGAAACAAAATTGTTATATTGGGAGAAATTAAAATAATATGTATTCAGATACTGCTCTCATAGCGCGGAAGAATGAAGAGCTCACAGCCATACTTGAGGTGAGCAGGGTATTAACCACATCGTTCGACCTTGAGAAGAACCTCTCTTCTGTAATGTCCACCCTCGGCGAGATGCTTGACCTTCAGCGCGGATGCGTCTTTCTGCTTGACCCTTTATCAAATGAATTGCGCATAGTCGCTGCGCACGGACTTACAAAACAGAATATTGAGAAAGGCAAATATAAAATAGGCGAAGGGATCGTGGGAAGGGTGCTTGAACAGAAGAGCCCGATGGTCATTTCAAACATAGGCAAAGAGCCGCTCTTTCTGAACAAGACAGGCTCAAGGCCTGAGAAGGACGGCATCTCATTTCTCTGCGTGCCGATAAAGTTCAAGAGCGAACCTCTCGGCGTTCTGAGCGTTGACAGGATCTACGCTACAGAGCACGGCAATGTAGATGACGACCTCAGAGTGCTGAATATAGTGGCGTCACTCATCGCACAATTCATCAAGCTCAGAGAGAGCTATAAAGAGGTTGAAAAAGAGAAAGAACACCTTAAGAGAGAGCTTAAAGGCAAATACAGCATAGCCAATGTCATAGGCGAATCAGACAGGATGCAGGAGGTATTTGAGGCTGTTCACCGTGTATCCCCGTCCAAGGCGACCGTACTGCTGAGAGGCGAGAGCGGAACGGGAAAAGAGCTTATCGCCAAAGCTATACATTATATGAGCTCCAGAAGCAAAGGGCCTTTCATCAAGTTCAACTGCGCCTCAATACCTGAGGGGCTTCTTGAATCAGAGCTGTTCGGCCATGAAAAAGGAGCGTTCACAGGCGCGATATCAGCAAGGAGCGGAAAGTTCGAGCTTGCGAACGGCGGCACGATATTCCTTGACGAGATAGGCGACCTGCCGATACTTCTTCAGCCCAAGATACTGCGTGTGCTTCAGGAGAGGGAGTTCGAGCGCGTAGGCGGACAGAAGACGATAAAGGTAGACATCAGGATAATTACCGCGACCAGCAGAAACCTTGAGGAGCTTGTCTCTCAGGACAGGTTCAGGGAAGACCTCTACTTCAGGTTAAATGTTATCCCCATCCTTCTTCCATCGCTTAATCATAGAGGCGAGGACATCCCGCTTCTGATAGATTATTTTTTAAAGAAGTTCAATAAAGAGAACAACAGGTCTGTATCTTTTGATAAGAACGCCCTGCAGGTATTTCTGGAATACGGCTGGCCCGGAAATGTGAGAGAGCTTGAGAACACGATTGAAAGGCTTGTTGTCATGTCGCCAAAAGACAAGATATTCGCGTCAGACCTTCCTATATCATTAAGCCTCCAGCGTCCAAAGGCCCCGAGGGGCGAGATGTCACTGACAACCGATCTGAAGGAGCTTGAGAAGGTGAATATCATGGATGCGCTTGAAAAGACCGGCTGGGTTCAGGCAAAAGCAGCCCGCCTCCTCGGCATCACTTCAAGGCAGATCGGGTATAAGATGAAGAAGTTAGGGATAGAGGTTAAGGGGTAAAAAGACTAAATACTATTTATATACTCCAGGCAAGCATTTTATTTGACAAATTCTCAAGAACCAGATCAGCCCCCGCAATACATAATACCTCTCCAAATTTTTGCAACTACTAACTTTCTACTAATTACTCTAAAATTAGTAGTTGACAGATAGTAAATAATAATCTAAACTTAATTAGTATTTAGTTTTAACACACTTATTAAATACTAAGTTTCTACTAATTAATGTCAAATTAGTATTTGGAGATAACCCATTGAAAATACCGGAAAAAGCTCCAGATTGGAAGGAGATACTAAAAGAATCCCTAAAGACTGACCTTGCAATTAAAACAATTGATTTGATCAGAAAGGCAAACAGCGAATATTTTTACTGGGGTGATTTCAAATATCAGCCGATGCCCGATGGAGTTACGCCTGAGTCAGCATGGGCTGTGCTAAAGACATCAAGACTTTTTCAGACAAAATATATATCTCTTGCTGATCCCAAGGGACGTCCATTTGGCTACTGGATGCCCGATGGTATACATAAAGAGATTCATTTTATAGACCAGAAGGCGGGCGGGTCAATTATGGTCGATGACCCATCAGTGCCTTCAGATGAAAAGCGGCGATACATGATCAGATCATTGGTTGATGAAGCAATATCATCAAGCCAGATCGAAGGTGCAGCCACCACAAGGGTCGTCGCAAAAGAGATGCTCAGGACAGGCAGAAAGCCGTTGGATCGCTCGGAACAAATGATATACAACAATTATCAGTCAATGCAGATGATAAAAAAACATCTGCGAGAGCCTCTCTCCATAGAATTGATACACAAAATTCACGCCTCCATGACGGTAAACACGTTAGAAGATCCTTCATGGGCCGGCAGGTTCAGAACGCCTGCTGATGAAGAGATCCATGTTTATGATAGCGACGGCCAGATCCTCCATGTGCCGCCCAAGGCCGCTGATGTCCTTGCCTCAATGGAGCATTTGTGCGCCTTTGCAAACAGTGACAGGGAAGACGAGTTCGCTAATCCAATCATAAAAGGGATACTCATCCATTTCTGGCTTGCATATGTTCATCCATTCATGGACGGCAACGGACGCACGGCACGGGCTCTCTTCTATTGGTATATGCTCAAACATGACTACTGGCTGTTTGAATACATGTCGGTGTCTACAGCAATACTTAGTGCGAGGGCACAGTATTACAGGGCATTTCTTTATTCTGAAATGGATGACAATGACGCCACATATTTTATCGTGTATAACCTCAAAGCGATACATAAGGCGTTAGAAACACTGAATGCGTATATTGAAAGAAAACAGAAAGAGAAAAAAAATGCATATCGCTTTACCATAGAATATCCGGCCTTAAACCTGAGACAGCGCGCCTTGCTCGCGAGCGCGCTTGAAAAACCGCAGGAGATCTATACTATTGAAACTCACTCTAATATTCATGGCGTCACGTATCAGACCGCCCGCACTGATCTGCTCGGCCTGAAAGATATGGGGCTGCTTCAGATGAGGAAGGCAGGCAAGAAATTTATATTCGCTCCTGATGCCGACATTGCGAAAAAGCTTCAAGACAGATCGGGTATAAGATGAAGAAGTTAGGGATAGAGGTTAAGGGGTAAAGCCTAAATACTATTTATATATCCCCCGGCACATCGGGTTCCAGCCCGCTGTGACACTGCCTGCATTTATTCTCTGTAGGCATCTGGTACATCGCAACCTGTGAGCGGCGGGAAGGCTGAAACTTGCCGTCAGACCAGTCGTTTAAAAGCTCAACGGTCTTTATGGTTATATCCGCCGTGAGCCTTGCGCACCTCTCCATTCTTTGAGGAGAATGGAAAGTGGCCCCTTCCTTGGCCATCCATTTGCCGACAGAGATATGGCATAGAGCGGAGCCGCTTGCATTTTTCTGCCTGATCTGAGCAATGGGATTTGCAGGTTCATAGATAGGCAATATCGTTTTTGTATACCATGTTATTACTTCATTCAGTATTAACTCCCCCTCCTGGCCTGCTATGAGAGATGTGGCTAATCCGGCCCCTGTCAGACAGCCGCACAGCGTTCCCCAGCCGACTGCCCCGCCATGGCCCCATATCATTGCCTCAAGAGGAAAGCGGGTGTAAGGGTCTCCTACATCCTGCTGAAGCGGCAAAAGTATCCCGCTGGTAGTTCCATAACAGCAGAAGTTCTTGTACCAGTTCTCATAAGCTATCTTCCCCGCCCTGGCAGGGTCTATCTTTTTGTAGCCCCACGGGAATTCGGTATTTTTAGCTTGAGCTTCGGATAAGAGGCCCAACCCTCCTGCTGATACTATGCCGATCCCTGCAGCACCGGCAGCGATCTTCCCTGCTCCCGTCAGCAGCTCTCTTCTTGACAGGCTCTCTTTTTTAATATGCTTTACAAATGACCTGATAAATTTCATAATTCTGCCTCCAACGCTGTCATTGATGAATAATAAAACAATTTTTCATTGTCGAACAGGCGGCGGGGAATATGCCGTTACTTCCGGGTCATATGTCCTGCCCTGATGTTCAAGGTGGCAATCAAAACACCTTATTTTATCTTTGTAGGCTTCTGCTATATCGTCATAATAGTGTTTGTTGTCAACATGGCATTTTATACACGAAGCGTCCTTGACCCCTTCCCATGGCACATGGCATGCGTTGCAGTCCTTCTTCAGGTATGAATGTTTGTATGATATCTCTCCGTTCATAAATACTGCGTAACTGCGCGGGTACCCGTATAAAAAAATAAAGACGATCACAAAAATAGAGAGGTACATGCCCGCGATTATCTTTATATCCATATTTTTCATTTAATAATATAGAATGACGGCTATATGAATTATGACGCAGGTGAGCAGAGCCAGGGTCAAAGGCATATGCAGTCCCAGCCAGGCCTCCTGTATCTTCATCTTGGCCAATACAAAAGAGGTTTTTTCTGATTCTATAAAAATGGTGCTTAGCGTGTTCAGGTCATGAATATCCTGGCTCAGAACACTTGCCTTAAATCCCTCGATCTCCCCCCTGCGTTTATCAAGCAGGTCCCTTTCTTCCATGAATAAATATTCCCACTTGGTCCTGTTTAGTTCTATAGACGGCCTTATTTTCTCTTCATAGATCTTCTTCAGCTCATTCGAGGTCTTTGAAACCAGAGAGTCCGCCTCTTCCAGAAAATTCTTCAGGTTGCCGATCAACTCTTCTTCAGATTTTGTTTTTCTGCCGAACTTCACCAAGGAAAGAGGGACAGACCTGTAGATCAATGCCCCCGCTATCCCGCTGATAAAGGTAAGACAATATATGATCGCAAGAAAAATACTGAAAGTCCCGGTAAGCCGGAAGCCGGAATGCATGAGCAGGAGCGACAGGCTTATGATGCCTATATAAATGTGTGACTGCAGCCATGCCTGCTGGGAACCGACCCTGTAACTGTAAATACTTTTTCTGAAGATATACAAGGTGAGCGCCAGTAACAGTAATAAGCAAAGAAAACCGTAACCCAGCACAAAATAAGACCTGTTGACCGGGTATATGACGCGAGTGTATAAATAATAACTTATGGAAAGCAATGTCATTATTATCAGGAATACAAGCGGCCATCTGCTTCTCAGATTATTTTTCATATCTTAATTCAGGGTTATGACATCCGTAAAGAAATTTAAAGTATTTATCTTCCGCGCCGCGCCGGTCGGGCAGTTGTAAACACATCCCATGAAAGGATGTTCACGGCACATGTCGCATTTAACGACCATTCTTTTTGGTTTTCGTTTCTTATCAGGTTCCTGCTCTATCTGCCCGTTGTCCCTTCTCCTGAAATAACGGCTGAGGAATCCTTCATCATGCCTGTTTCTACCGGTATCCGGCAAAGTTACGACGGATATGTTCCCGTACGGGCAGTTTCTGGCACATATCCCGCATGCGATACAGGACTTATTGTGATATATCTCACCCTCAAAACCTCTGTTGATAGCGCCTGTCGGGCATTTGATCATGCATGAGGGATTTTCACAATGCCTGCATGATGAGGCTATAAGCAGGTTGTTGTTAAGTGGTATCCCCTTTCTTACCAGCCGTGTATGGCCGTTGTGAAGCACGCCGCATGCCTTGAGGCAATTGTCACAATTAATACATTTTGTGATATCAATAACCAGTATCTCTTTCGACTGAACAATTCCCATGTCGATAACAGAGCGCAAGGTGTTCTCCATATGTTCATCCTCGCGCATCTGCACATTCTTCTGTTTTATCTTTTCAATGCTGGCTTCCAGACTTGTTTTAACCCTTGGATGCAGTTCAATTATGTGTTGAAAATCAGCCCGCGATACCTTGATAAGTTCAGTCCGGCTGATAGCAGTAATGGTAGCCATCCTCTTCTCATTCTCATTTACCAGGGCCATTTCACCGAGATAATGCCCTGCCTTGAGATAGGCCAGCACCCTTTTTCTTCCGTCAGTCCCCGTCTCCGTGATCTTGACCAATCCATACCTGACGACATAAAAGGCATCTGCTTCATCTCCCTGATGAAAAACAGCCTCACCGCTGTTATAGGTATGAAGAGTTGCTTTATCGATCAGCTCTTCAATTATGTCTTTGGGCAATCCCATAAAGATCGGAATAGAGGGAAGCTGGGAAGCAAGAACACGCTCACAATATAGAGCATCTATCCTGCTTTTGATCAGAGGGAATTTATCAAAAAGATTTAATAACGTCTCTTTAGGGATTACAAGAACCTCCGTACGTTTTAAAGGCACAACATCAGCTGTTCTGACATATCCGGAAAGTGCGGCTATCTCTCCAAAGATATCCCCTTCCTTTAATATTATTTCACCAAAAGTATTGGCAGGACTTAACTCAACCCTTACCTGGCCTGAGAGAATGACACAGCAATCTTCACCATAATCTCCGTAGTTATAGATCTTTTCTCCATGCTTGAAAACCTCTACGGTGCAGGTATTCAGTAAAGGCAGGAGTTCGTCGTTATTGACCCCTGAAAACAGAGGGGTCTCCGAGATATGCTCTTTCAGGATTATTTCCACTTGACTATGCCTCTAATGATATATTCTTCATAGATAATAAAGAATACAATTATAAATAATTAACCCCAAAAAAGTATATCCCGGCAACCATAAGATATATGTCCGGATCTCAGGATTTTCTCACATGAATATTCTGTTGCCGATATGGATTCTTCTCCCGAAGCAACAAGCGGGACGGGGGAAAAAGGACTAAATACTATTTATATACTCCAGGCAGACATCTTTATCTGCGAGATTCTCAAGAAACAGGTCAGCCCCCGCCTCTTCCAGATCAGCTTTGCTGTACGGCCCTGTAGCGACTCCGATCGAATGAGCATTGTATATCTTGGCGCACATCACATCACGCGGGGTATCGCCGATGACAACGCATTTTTCATATGTGGTATTTATCCCGATCTGTGAGAACTTTTTAACGGCTATCGGCAGGAGCATATTGCGGTCTTCATGGTCGCTGCCGAACGCGCCGTCAGAGAAATACTTCCTGAGGTCAAACGAGGCTAACTTTATATCCGCGCCTGCCTCAAGGTTTCCTGTCAGAAGCCCGATAGGAACCGCATCCCAGGTAAGCGTATCAAGTATCTCAAGCACACCGGGCTTTACATGCTTCCACGGGTTATTGATCTCAAGGGAAAGGTGATCGAGGTATTTATACATAAGCACCTCAACCTCTCCGCTGTCGCTTAAGAGCCCGTGCGTCATCAGCCCTTCTTTCATTATCTGGATATCGGTCATGCCCGCCATCTTCATATCCCTGAAGGCGTCCCTGATTCCGAAGAGCTCATGGAACGCGCTGTTAAGCGCCCTGCTCCCGGCCTTGCCGGAATCTATAAGCGTCTCGTCAATGTCAAAGAGGACAAGTTTATTGCTCATTGTTTTTTATATTAGAACAGACCTTAATTAACATGCAATTATTGAAGAATTTCAATTAGAAAGTCTATAATCAAAAAACCATTTCAAAGGAGCTATAAATGATCAAGGTCGGAATCATCGGAGGCTCGGGGCTTGATAACCCTGATATCCTCAAAGACGCAAAAGAGATAAAGGTTGCAACACCATACGGCGCGCCGACATCTCCTCTCACTATCGGCTCGATAAGCGGGATTGATGTGGCTATCATCGCAAGGCACGGCAAAGACCACTCGATATACCCGTCAAAGGTAAATTTCAGGGCGAATATCTGGGCGCTCAAAGAACAGGAATGCACGCATATACTCGCGTCCACGGCGGTCGGCTCTTTAAGAAAAGAGATCGCGCCGGGGCATCTTGTATTCCCGAGCCAGTTCATAGACCATACCAGAAAGAGAGAGGCCACATTCTTTGATGAGGATGTTGTGGTGCATACCCCGATGGCAGAGCCTTTCTGCCAAAACCTCATCAACCTGCTCTCTTCATCTGCAAAAGAGATGGGGCTTCCCTTTCATGCCAACAAGACGGTCATAACGATCGAAGGGCCGAGGTTCTCCACAAAGGCTGAAAGCCATATGTTCAGAAGCTGGAACGCTGATGTGATAAACATGAGCACAGTGCCTGAGGCCAATCTCGCGAGGGAGAAGAAGATGCATTACGCTGCCATCGCAATGTCCACCGATTATGACTGCTGGCACGAAGAAGAAGAGCCGGTCACATGGGAGATGATACTTGAAACGATGAAGAAGAACGCGGGCAATGTAATAAAACTGTTTCTTAAGGCCATACCAAAGATCACTGAATACGATGATACCTGCCATCAATAATTAAAATATAAAGGAGATCATTATGCCAATCAAATCAAAGATCAGGACCATACCGGACCATCCCAAAAAAGGAATAATGTTCAGGGACATCACCACCCTTATCAAAGATCCGGTCGGCTTCAGGCTGGTCATCGATGCCCTGACCCAGAGATACATTACAAAAGATATGGATTTCGACGTTATTGTCGGCATCGAGGCAAGGGGTTTTATTATCGGGGGGGCATTATCATATACGCTCGGGAAAGGCTTTGTGCCTGTCAGAAAGATCGGCAAGCTTCCGGCTGAAGTAGTCAGGCATGAATACGAGCTTGAGTACGGCACAGACACTGTTGAGATACATAAAGACGCAATAGTGAAAGGCGCAAAGGTGATTCTGGTCGACGACCTCCTTGCAACAGGCGGGACAGCGCTGGCTGCCGCAACCCTTATAGAAAAGCTCGGAGGCATAGTGTCTGAGATGGCGTTTATCGTGAACCTTCCTGATGTTGGCGGCGAAAAGAGGCTGACAGGCAAGGGGTATAAAGTGCACTGTCTTACTGAGTTTGAAGGGGACTAAAACACCCGTCATTCCGCGTCCGGACGGTTCATTTATTTACATATTTATCAATGTCCTATGTATAATATTGTCAAATATCATCATGGGTATCATTACTGAAAACAGGCGTTCAAAAAGAGTCAATTTAAGCCTTTTTGCCGAGCTTACACTTGCTGAAAAAAGCTTAAACGGCTTTATTGAAAACATCTCTGAGCACGGCATCATGCAAAGGGTCTTTTCCGATGTGGAAGTGCATGGGTTTACTCCGGGGAACGATGTCAATGTGAATTTCATGCTCCCGTCAGATGATACCATTGACCTGAAATGCAGCATAAAGTGGTTGAATATGAATTCTCAGCAATTTTCAGAGATCATATACAATGTAGGAATGGAGATCATTGAACCTCCGAACGCGTATCTGAAATTTGTTCATGATCTGTATAAGCATTGCTAAGGCCTGATCTCTTTATCCATTAATAATTACCACTCTTCCCATTAGTATCTGTAATTTCTCCCAAGACTTAAGACCGCAGATATCCCGTTAAATCAATACTACTATTTTGTTTTGTGACTTACAATAATGTTTGTTAATTAACATTATTGTATTCAAGCCCAAACGTCTTCCCTTTAAAATCAGTGTGTTGCAAACTGGCATACTTTTAGCATTATTCAGGGTACGAAGTATAACAGCAAGCTTCAGAAAAACACCAATACAAATAAAAAGGAGAAGAAAGATGAGACAGATTGCGATTTATGGAAAAGGCGGGATAGGCAAATCAACTACAACACAGAACCTGGTCGCGGCTCTTGCCGAGGCAGGCCGCAAATGCATGATCATAGGCTGTGACCCGAAGGCGGACTCCACGCGGCTTATTCTCAACCGCAAGGCACAGAACACTGTCATGGACATGGCTCGCGAAAAGGGTACGGTGGAAGATCTCGAACTTGAAGAGGTGCTGCTGCACGGGTTCAAGGGCATCAAGTGCGCCGAGTCCGGCGGGCCTGAACCGGGCGTGGGCTGCGCGGGCCGGGGCGTTATCACAGCCATAAATTTTCTCGAAGAGAACGGCGCGTACGGCGATGACACGGAATTTGTTTTCTACGACGTTCTCGGCGACGTTGTCTGCGGCGGGTTTGCCATGCCGATCAGAGAAGGCAAGGCGAAGGAGATATACATAGTGACCTCAGGAGAGATGATGGCTATGTACGCCGCAAACAATATTTCACGCGGAGTTCTCAAGTATGCGCAGAGCGGCGGCGTGCGGCTTGGCGGCCTTATCTGCAACAGCAGAAAGACGGATAAAGAGTTCGAGCTTATCTCGGAGCTGGCTGCGAAGCTCGGCACACAGATGATCCATTTTGTGCCGAGAGACAATGAGGTCCAGCGCGCCGAGCTCAGGAAAAAGACTGTGATAGATTATGCCCCTGACCACCCGCAGGCAGACGAGTACCGTGAGCTGGCCCGGAAGATCGCGGACAACAAGAACTTCGTTATTCCCACGCCGATCACCATGGACGAATTAGAGAGGCTCTTGATGGATTTCGGCATCATGGAGAGCGAAGAGGCAGCAGCGTAAAAGAAGCGTTCAGCGGTCAGCACTCAGAAATGAACCGCTTTTACTGATAGCTATAAAGGAGGAAACATTGAGCACAGCGATTAAAGATACACAAAAGATGATAGAGGAAGTCCTTGATGCATATCCGGAGAAATCAAAGAAGGACCGGGCAAAGCATCTCGCGGCGAACGATCCCTCGGGACAGTGCACCACTTGCCAGGTGAAGTCCAATGTTAAATCACGTCCCGGCGTCATGACCGTGCGCGGCTGTGCCTATGCAGGCGCCAAGGGCGTTGTATGGGGGCCGGTGAAAGACCAGTTAACGATCAGCCACGGCCCGGTCGGATGCGGCCAGTACTCATGGTGGTCGCGGCGCAACTACTATAACGGACAGACCGGCATCGATACCTTCGGCACCATGCATATCACCACAGACTTTCAGGAAAAGAATATCGTTTACGGCGGCGACAAAGGCCTTGACCTTGCACTGCATGAACTCAAGGGGCTCTTCCCGCTTGCAAACGGGATCGGCATACTTTCCGAATGTCCGGTCGGCCTTATCGGAGACGATATCGAGGCTGTGTCAAAGCGTGTGGAAAAGGAATTTAAATATCCGATCGTTCCGGTGCGGTGCGAGGGTTTCAGGGGAGTGAGCCAGTCCCTCGGCCATCATATCGCAAACGATACCATCAAGGATTATGTGCTTGGCAAGGGCAAGCTTGAAACCTCAACGCCCTATGATGTAGCCCTCATCGGGGACTATAACATCGGCGGCGACGCATGGGCCTCGCGCAAAATTCTCGAAGAGATGGGCCTTCGCGTGATCTCGCAGTACACGGGAGATGCAACGATCAACGAGATCGGCATCGCGACCAAGGCGAAGCTGAACCTGATCCACTGTTACCGGTCAATGAACTACATCTGCCGGCACATGGAGGAGGAGTACGGCATTCCCTGGATGGAGTTTAATTTCTTCGGCCCTACAAAGACCTATGACAGCATCAGGAAGATTGCGGCGAAGTTCGACGAAACGATACAGCAGAAGGCGGAAGCGGTCATCGCAAAGTACAAGCCGGTCATGGACAAGATCATTGAACAGTACAGGGCAAAGCTCGAAGGCAAGAAGGTGATGCTCTACGTTGGCGGCCTTCGTCCGCGCCACACTATCGGCGCTTACGAGGACCTCGGCATGGAAGTGGTTGCTTCAGGATACGAGTTCGGCCACAGCGACGATTATAAGCGCACCTATCCTGAGATGAAGGAAGGGGCTGTGATCATGGATGACGCTACTTTATATGAACTGGAAGAGTTCACTCGCAGGCTGAAGCCGGACATGGTCGGCTCGGGAATCAAGGAAAAATATTCTTACCACAAACTCGGAGTGCCGTTCCGGCAGATGCATTCATGGGACTATTCCGGCCCCTACCACGGCTTTGACGGCTTCCCGGTATTTGCTCGTGACATGGACATGACGGTAAACAGCCCCACATGGGATTTGATACGGAGGAAAAGATGAGCACGATAAAGATAAAAGACCACTGCGACCTGTTTCTTGAGCCGGAGTATCAGGCCCAGTTTGAGCGCAAGAAAGAATTCGAAAACCCATGGCCTGCGGAGAAGGTGAAAGAGGTTTCGGAATGGACCAAGACTGAAGAATATAAGGAACTTAACTTTGCAAGGCAGAACATCAAGATCAATCCTGCAAAGGCCTGTCAGCCGCTCGGCGCGGTCTTCTGCGCCTCAGGTTTTGAAGGCTCAATGCCCTTTGTGCAGGGCGCTCAGGGCTGCGTGGCGTATTTCAGAAGCCATCTAAGCAGGCACTTTAAAGAACCCTTTGCAGCGATCTCTACATCCATGACCGAGGATGCGGCGGTGTTCGGCGGACTGAACAACATGCTTGAAGGGCTGGAGAACACCTATGCCCTTTACAAGCCGAAGATGATCGCGGTCTCGACGACATGCATGGCAGAGGTTATCGGCGATGATCTGAACGCCTACATAAAGACAGCGAAAGAAAAAGGCGTAATACCCCAGGACCTGCCTGTGCCGTTTGCTCACACACCCAGCTTTGTCGGCTCGCACATCGTTGGCTATGACAATATGCTGAAGGGCATTCTGAAGACGCTTTCAGAAGGCAGGAAAGGCGAGTCGAATAATAAGGTCAATATCATTATGGGTTTCGACACCTATACCGGAAACTACCACGAGATCAAACGGCTGATGGCGATGATGGGAATTGAATTTACACTGCTGGCGGATGTGAGCGAGACCTTTGATTCGCCGAACACAGGTGAATACAAGCTATATCCCGGCGGAACTCCGATTCCCGAAGCCATGGATGCGGTGAATGCTATAGGGACTGTCGCGCTGCAGAAGTACTCGACCGTAAAGACAATCGAGTACATTCATAAGGAATGGGGACAGAAAGCCTTTACAGCCGCGCCGATAGGCATCAGGAACACAGACACATTCTTTGAAGAGCTAAGCAAGCTCACGGGCAAGCCGGTTCCGGCTGCTATCGAAGCTGAGCGCGGGCGCGCGGTAGATGCCATGGTGGATTCGCACCCTTACGTTCACGGCAAACGATTTGCCCTTGTCGGCGACCCTGACATCCTGCTTGGGATGATGAGTCTCATTATGGAGATGGGAGGCGAGCCGGTGCATATCATCTGCACCAACGGGGACAAGCACTTCGAAGCGGAGGCCAACAAACTGCTCGCGTCAAGCCCATTTGGCGTAAACGGCAAGGTATACATTGGAAAAGATATGTGGCATATGCGCTCTCTATTATTCACCGAACCGGTTGATATCCTTATCGGAAATTCCTATGCAAAGTTTCTAACACGCGACACCGGGACACCGCTTATCAGAATAGGCTTCCCGCTCTTCGACCGGCATCATCTCCACCGGTATCCGGTAATCGGCTATCAGGGAGCGCTGAACCTTGTGACCATGATCGTCAATAATGTGCTTGATGAGATGGACAGAAAGACGATGGATACAACGAGCTTTGATGTTATCAGGTAGAGGATAACTCCCCCTTCCCCCTCTTAACCTAAGAGGGGGGTAAGACTTATTCCTCCCCTTAAGATAAGGGGAGGCGAGGAGGGGTTATGAAATAAAAAAGGACCGACAATGTTAACTAACATAGACAAATTAACAGAAAGCGGCTGCTCTTCCGAAAAGCAGGACAAGGTATGCCGTTCGCGGGGCGGAGAGTCATGCGCCTTTGACGGAGCTATGATCGTACTCCAGCCTATTGCGGATACGGCGCATATCGTCCACGGGCCGATTGCGTGCTGCGGCAACACATGGGAAGGAAGAGGCACGTTATCTTTAAATGGCAACCTGCACAGAATGGGCTTCACAACCGACATGAATGAGATAGATATTGTCTATGGCTCTGAGGAAAAATTGTATGCGGCAATAATTAAGACATTTGAAGCTGTAAAACCAAAAGCTATTTTTGTCTATGCAACATGCGTAAGCGGTTTAATCGGCGAGGATATCGAGTCCGTATGCAAAAAAGCGGAAACCGAAATCGGAGTTCGTGTCATTCCGGTAAACGCACCGGGCTTTGTCGGCCCGAAGAATTTAGGGAATAGGATAGCAGGGGAAGTGCTGCTGGATCATGTGATAGGGACAGGGGAATTGCCTTCCAAAATCATAACTCCCCCTTCCCCCTCTTATCTTAAGAGGGGGGCAGACATCAATCTCATCGGAGAGTATAACATCGCAGGAGATTTGTGGCTTGTGGAGCCGGTGTTAAAAAAAGCTGGAATGCAAATCCTTTCACGCATCACAGGCGATTCGACTTTTGAGGAGATAACTTACGCGCATCATGCAAAGCTGAATGTAGTGGTTTGCAGCCGCGCATTGATAAATGTTGCGAAGGAGATGGAGAAGCGGTACGGCATTCCTTATATTGAAGTTTCGTTCTTTGGCAAGACAGAGATGACAAAGGCCTTGAGGCTGATTGCAAGCAAGCTGTCATCTAATTACAAAATCCCCCTTAATCCCCCTTTTTCAAAGGGGGAGATTGGATTCCCCTCTTTGGAAAAGAGGGGTCAGGGGAGATTTTTTCAAATAGAGTCAATAATTGCAAGAGAAGAAGAACGTCTTGAAGAAAAACTGAAAATATATTCTCACCTCAAAGGCAAAAAGGCTGTTCTCTACACCGGCGGGGTGAAGAGCTGGTCATTCATCTCCGCGCTTCTTGATCTGGGAATTGAGATAGTTGCTGTCGGAACAAAGAAGAGCACATTTGAAGATGAAGAGAAGATGAAAGAGATACTTGGAGAGAATGCTCCGCTTGTTGAAGATGTGATGCCTAAGAATCTCCTGAGGCTCATGAAAGAGAAAAACGCCGACATACTTGTTGCGGGCGGGAGAAATCAGTATCTCGCGATTAAGGAAGGCTTTCCTTTTGTTGATGTGAATCAGGAGAGGCATACGGCATACGCGGGATATGAAGGGCTGGTGAATTTGGCTGAGCAGATAAGCAACAGCATACGGTTTTATAACCCGAAGGCAAAAGTCGGAAGCCGGAAGTCTGAAGTAAGAACGAAATCCGAAATTGTTATCAATCCGTTGAAGCACTCACAGTCCATCGGGGCTGCGATCGCGTTTCAGGGGATCAATAATTCAATTCCGGTCATTCACGGGGCGCAGGGGTGTAACTTCCTTGCAAAGGTTTTATTGACAAAGCATTTCAGAGAGCCCATCGCTCTTCAAAGCACAAAGCTCTTTACCGAGGACGTGGTGATGGGAAGTGAGGATAAGTTAACCGGCACATTGGACAGCATCATAGACAAGAATGCTCCTGATGTTATCGGAGTTCTGACGTCAGGGCTGTCAGAGGCAAAGGGAGATGATCTTGAAGGGACATTGAAGGTAAGCGGTCATAGGCCAGGGGTCAGGATTATCCATGTCCCGACTCCTGATTATGAAGGCGGGCTTGAAAGCGGTTACGCAAGGGCGGTAGAGAACATCATTGAGTCTGTGGTGCCTAAAAATATTGCTGATGCCAGACCCTTGACCGATGACCGTCTTGTCAATGTCCTTGTCGGCTCGCATCTGACCCCTGCTGATTTTACAGAGTTAAGAGAGATTATTGAAGCCTTCGGCTTAAAGCCGGTCATATTTCCAGACCTTTCCTCGCTTGACGGCAGCAGGCAGGGCTTTTCACCACTTGCCGCAGGCGGGACAGATGTTAAGGACATAAAAAGAATGGCAGAGGCATCGTTCACAATTGCTATAGGAAAAAGCATGGAACCGGGCGCGAGGTTGTTGAACGAAATATGCGGCATTGAGTATACGGTGTTTGAAAGCCTTTCCGGGCTCAGGGATGTGGAAGTCTTCATGCAGATGCTTTCATTCCTGAGCGGCAATCCGGTTCCTGCCAGATACGACAGACAGAGGAGAATCCTGATCGACGGGATGAGGGACGCGCATTTTTATTTCGGAAACAAAAAGGTTTGCATCGCGCTTGAGCCTGATATGGCTGTTCAGACTTCAAGATGGATCAGTGAGATGGGCGCGGAGGCAACGCTTGCGGTCATTCCTCAGAATACGGAGAGCTCAGGAAATATTATTGCGAAAGAGGTGGTTGTCTCTGACCTGTTTTCGATAGCGGGTGATTATGACCTGCTAATTTCAAACTCACACGCTGAAGATACGGCAAAGAGGCTGGGTGTTCCATTGTATCAGGCGGGATTCCCTGTTTATAAAGTTATAGGTAACAGTTCAAGGATCACCATTGGATACAGAGGCACGCTTGCGATGATCAATGAAGCGGCAAATCTGCTGCCAAAGGAGTGAGATGTGAGAAAGTTTAAGAAAGGCATGAAACGTTTGGCTGTATTCTTGTCAGAGGTCATTTTGGAGACAGCGCGCTATTGCGAAAACAATCAAATATTTTGAGGTGACGTCATGAAAGTGGCATTTGCGACAACAGATGAAATTAATGTGGATGAACATTTCGGCAGGGCCGGGATGTTTGTCATATACGAATTAATGAAGGATGGTTACAAATTCCTTGAGACGAGAAGGTTCGCTGAAGGCAGGGATGCGGAGATAGAAGGGACAAAAGGGCTGGGACAGATCCATGATGACAGGGTTCAGGCGAAAGTCGATAAGCTTGCTGATTGCAAGATCATCTATCTCACGGAAATTGGCGGGCCTTCGGCAGCGAGGCTTGTAAAAAAGGGCATAATGCCGATAAAGATAAAAGAGGCAGCATCTATTGAGGAATCAATGAATAGACTATTTGAGACAGTAAAAGGGTCTCCGCCGCCGTGGCTGAGAAAGGCGATGAATAATCATTCGTAGAGGCAGGTTTTAAACTTGCCCCGACAATAAAAAAGGAGGATTTACAGATGAAGATGATCAGGGCGTTTATAAGGCCGGAAAAAGAGCAGGAGGTAGTTTTGGCATTGGAGGGAGCCGGATTTCCGTCACTCACAAAGATGCCGGTATTCGGAAGGGGAAAACAGAAGGGGCTTCAGGTGGGGCCGGTGCATTATGACGAACTTCCCAAAACCCTCATCATGACCGTTGTTGACACTGAAGATGTCGGGAAAGTGATCGGGATAATAGAGGGCAAGGCAAAGACCGGTTTTATCGGTGACGGGAAGATATTCGTCAGCCCGGTTGATGCTGTTTACACCGTCAGGACCGGGGAGGCTGTGCTATGAAGGAGATCACCGCGATCATCAGAAGGGACAAGCTCCCTGAGACCAAAAAGGCGCTTGATGAACTGGGTTATCCCGCGATGACAATTCAGAGCGTAGACGGGAGAGGAAAACAAAAAGGCGCGATGTGCGCGGAGATGGATTCTGAAATGCCCGAGAGCTTCTGCACGGCAGCGAAATTAAAACCGACTCCATCCACATATGCGCTTGAACATACATTGCCGAAGGCCGCCCTCTATGTGCCAAAGAGGATGCTTACTGTTGTTGTGCCTGATGATGTTGTGATCAAGCTTGTGAAATCAATTATTAAGGTCAACCAGTCAGGCAAGCGCGGAGACGGAAAGATATTTGTTTCGCCCATTGAAGGCGCTGTCAGGGTAAGGACAGGAGAGATGGACGGCGAGGCGATCTCATAAAGGAGGCATTATGTCAATTACAGGGTACACAAGAGGCGGGCAGGAATGGACGCCGAAGTTTATAGAATCCATAGATGCTGACAAGTGCATCGGCTGCGGACGCTGTTACAAGGCCTGCAGCCGGGATGTGCTTGAGCTGATCGAGAAGCCCTTTGAAGGTGAAGACGAGTACGGAGATGACATGGGCAACAAGGTGATGTCTGTCGCAAATCCAGGGAACTGCATCGGCTGCGAGGCTTGCTCAAAGATCTGCACAAAGAGATGCCATGTGCATACAGAGGTTTAAGATGAAAACAATTCTTAAGAGCAGCGACAAAAAACATATCATAAGCACGCACCCGTGTTTCTCTAAGGAGGCGCACAACAGGTTCGGAAGAATTCATCTGCCTGTAGCGCCTGCCTGCAACATTCAGTGCAAATACTGCGTAAGGAAGTATGACTGCGCCAATGAATCAAGGCCCGGCATAACAAGCAGGGTGCTGACCCCGTATGAGGCATTGGAAAGGGTCAGGTCATTGGTTGAACGGAATGAGCGCCTGACCGTTATAGGCATTGCAGGGCCGGGAGACCCGCTGGCAAATGACGCGACATTTGAGACATTCAGCGCGATCCACAGGGAATATCCCGAACTGACGCTCTGCGTCTCAACAAACGGGCTGCTGCTTTCCGACAGGCTTGATGATCTTATCGGGGCAGGAGTGAGCAGCCTGACGGTTACAATAAATGCTGTCATTCCAGAGATAGCTGAAAAGATATATTCATGGGTGTCGTACAACGGCAGGCTTTATAAAGAGAGAGAAGCCGCCGAATGCCTTCTGCTGAATCAGTGGGAAGGGCTCGGAGCGGCTGTTGAGGCTGGGCTTATCGTAAAAGTTAACACGGTTTTTATCCCGGGAGTTAATGACGAAGAGATCCCATTTATCGCCAGGTTTGCCGGCCACAAGGGTGCGGAACTGATGAATATCATGCCGTTGATCCCAAAAGGTGAGTTTGAAGATCTTCATAGGCCGTCTCGTGAAGCCGTCCATGTAATGCGCGAGAAATGCGGAAAGCACATTTCGCAAATGACTCATTGCAAACAGTGCCGGGCGGATGCCTGCGGAACTCTTGATGAAGATAAAGATATGGAACTTGAAGTTCTGCATTCGAGGATCGGGGAAGATTATTGTGAAATTATTAATTGAAAGAAGCGGTCAGCTGTCTGAAATAGAAATGGAGCGTTACCGCAGGCAACTGATGCTTCACGGGTTCACTGAAGAACATCAGCGTAAGCTGAAGGATTCAACCGCGCTGATAGCGGGCATCGGCGGCCTTGGAGGGACTGCCGCAATATATCTCGCTGTTGCCGGGATAGGAAAGATGGTCTTCGCCCATTACGGAAATCTCACGCTCTCCAACATGAACAGGCAGATTCTGATGCGGCATGACCGGATCGGGGGAAGCAGGGTTGAGCAGGCCATGAGGACAATTGAAGAGATAAATCCCGATGTGGAGGTTGAGGCCTTTAATGAAAGGACATCAGAAGGCAATGTTGGGAATCTTCTCGACGGAATTCAGATAGCGCTTTCTGCCAGGCCCAATTTCCGCGAGCGGAGAATCTTAAACAATGCCTGTGTCAGAAGAAATATTCCCATGGTTGAGGCTGCCATGAACGGCATGGAGGGGTATCTTTTTAATGTAATTCCCGGAATAACTCCCTGCCTAAATTGCCTGTATCCTGAAGATAACCCGGAGTGGGAAGAGCTTGGTTTTCCCGTGCTTGGCGCAGTCTCCGGCGTACTCGGCTGCCTGATGAGCATAGAGACGATAAAGCTCCTGACAGGTTATGGGAAACCCCTGCGTTCTCAAATGCTGGTATTCAATACTATGGATCTGGATTTCAGAAAAATGAATACGAGAAGAGATATCAAGTGCATGGTATGCGGGAATTTGAATTAACCTGACAGGGATATTAATAAAACAGCAATCACATACTACAACCCGTCATTCCGGCTTGTCCGGAATCTTTCTTTGTTTTAAGCAGGATAAGCCTTCGGATTCCCGACAAGCGGGAATGACAGCAATAATAAGGATGAAACTCATGGCAAGAAAAAATAAAATAGAAATTCTCGACACAACCCTGCGGGAGGGAGAACAATCAAGAGGCATTCTCTTTACCACAGCGCAAAAAATAAAGCTCGCTGAAAAGCTTGACTGCTTCGGAGTGGATTTTATCGAACTGGGGCATCCGGCTGCGTCACCGTCCATACGGAAGTCTGTTGCCGTAATTTCCTCACTCGGGCTAAAGGCGCAGACAGTTGCCCATGCACGGGCAAAAAAAGAAGATATAGACATTATCCGGAGCTGTAAAACAGCATGGGCCGGGATATTTTCCGGTATCAATTCGCTCAGCCTTGACTATCGGCTGCGCTCAGACAGAAAAACGGTTGCCGCCAATATCCTGAATGCCATTAAGCATGCGAAAGACTGCGGCCTCAAGGTGCGTTTCACCTGCGAGGATGCTTCAAGGACTGACAGGAAGGAATTAATTGACCTGTACGCAATGGCGGTTGATGCCGGAGCAGACAGGATATGCGTTGCCGATACTGTCGGGATACTGACTCCGTCAAAGACAAAGGCGTTGATAGCTTATATTAAGAAACACGTCACAGCAGATATGCATGTCCATCTTCACAATGATTTTGGATTAGCCTCTGCCAATGCGCTTGCAGCTTATGAAGCCGGGGCGAGCGCGATAGATGTTTCTATCAACGGCTTGGGAGAACGCTCGGGAGTGGCGGCGCTTGCCGAGGTATGTATGGCGCTCAAGCAGTTGTATACTGTGAATAACATCTGGGATCTGAAGCTGCTGCCGGAACTTTCAGCAATGGTATCAAGCTTCACAAGGTCGCCCATTGAATATTCACGGCCGATTGTAGGCAGAAATGTATTCTCCCATAAAGGCGGCATCCACAGCGCCTCTGTTATGAAAAATCCTGAAACGTATGAACCCTTCCCTCCGGAAATCCTCGGGATAGGCCGCACTATCGTCATCAGCAGATTGATCGGCAGGCAAGGACTTGAAGGCGTATTGAAACCAGCACGACAGCTCTCACATAAGGATATCGAACATATCATCGGCAGAATCAAAAACAACGGCAATATAGAATTTACAGACAAAGATGTAGCCCGTGTGATGAGAAACTTCAAAAGAGAAGACAATGCCCGCATATTGTCATAGCCCACAAAGCTGTCCTACAATTACATAATTGTAGTTTGATCTAATATGAGAACCTTTTAAATGCAAAGGGTTTGATCCTGGCATGCTTTTAGCATAATAGATAAGTTATGAATCCGCTTTCCAGTCAGGAACTTTATCATGAGATCTTCGGCTCTATCCTTGATAGAACCGAAATGACCCCTTATTTATTGCTGCAGGCAACAAATTATGAGGCCGCCCTGAGACAGGCAACCAGGATGATGGGCAACCGCGGTTTTGATACGTCAGACAGCAATGAGCTGAATGAAAGCGAGAAAAAAAGGGCGCAGCAATATATAGAGCAGGCCTATTGTTACTGTTTTGATTTTATGTTCCCGTTTTTAAAAGAACAGCTTGAAGGGCTCAAGGCTTTAAATACCAAAAATCAGTATCTGTACACTAACTCTTTGCAGGTCATAGATGAAATAGCGGCTATATTGCTTGATCCGGAGTTTAAAGAAATAGTTGCCGAAGACCCGCGGCATCTCTTTCTTCTGGCATCATCAAAAAAGTATCCTCACGTCTTCTACGGCTACAAGGGGCTAAATATGCATGTTCCGCCCGGCTGGCAGCGCATGGCATGTTCGATCCTGAAAGTGGCGCATCTGATCAAGTCAATCGAGGAGGAGAGCCAGGATGTTAACGACTTCGCCCAGTTGGGCTTGTTCTTTGAAAGTAAGGGGCAGAGCCTTCACGACATATTTAATTATGACTGGGAGAACCCCGGAGAACTTCCGGAAAGCGAGGCAGCTCAAAGGGCATTCGTAAAGATCTCTGCTTTTTTTCATAAACTGAAAGAATTTGTTCAATATAATACTGAACAAAAGCGCCTGATCTTCAATAGCGGAGACGGGGTTGAAGTCGATATCGTTGAGATAAAGGCAAGGCTGAAGAGCCCGGAAAGCATGTTTACCAAGCTGGGCAAGAATCTTGAGGGAGAGGCCTACAATATCAGAGACCTTCTGGCGATCACCTTTATACTGAAGAACAAGGATGATACTTTAAAACTCTTTCATGCGCTGCAGAAACGGGGCGTTATACTTCAGGAAAATACGATCTCACAGTCCATAACCCAGACATTATTTGATATGCCTGAAGATATGACAGACGCGGTAGGAAGCCTCATGGCATCTCTCTCTATGAGCAAAGGGAAAGATGAGCCGGATGACAAGGATGAGGTTTTGGTTAACGCAAACAATTTTTATAATGCCCTCGGGGTCAATACTGCCAATAACCCTTATTCTTCATTGGGCCATAAGAAATTCCAGTGCAAGATAAACTTCTTTGTGCCCATTCACCGGATAGCCGGAACAGGCAAGATCATTATTCCCGGCACTGCTGAATATAAAATGAGGGACCGGCTTAATTTAAAAACGGAACAGCATACACTTGCGTTAGAGCTTCGCATATCAGACGAGAAAAGCTGGCAACGGTCGGAATACAGCGGAGAGTCTCATCACAATGCCTATAAATTCCGTCAGTTGATCTCTGTAATGAACAGGGTATTCAAAAATATCTTTAATCTGCCGGAGAAGTCTTTTTCCCAGGTCAGAAGCGACCAGGATATACTCTTCTCATAACATTTTAACTTTCCCTACCAAATTGTCATATACCTTCTTTTTTTGTCAGTAAAGATACTTTATTGTAGCTTTAACGCCATAATGTTTCCTTTAAAATCAAAGTGTTATAAACTGGCACGCTTCTCGCAATAAGCTACGTATGGTTTCACTAAAAAATAAGATAGAGAGCTACGAAAAGAGTTCAATAATTCATGCGCTTGTTGAATGCGACTGGGTGATGGCAAAGGCGGCGAGACAGTTAGGCATCACTGAGAGGATGATCGGTTACAAGATTAAAAAATACGGAATAAGGAGGGAGGAAGGAAAAGACAGGGTTTCAGGCAGTACATAAGGGCACATTGTAATACGCCCGTCAAAAATAAGCGCAGGCGTTAGCCTGCGGCATAAAAATCAGGAGGATAAGATGAAAATTTTCAGAGTTGTTGCAGTAAAAATGATTTTACTTGTAATGTTTGCAGGCATCGCTTCTGCCACACCGTCAACACAGATATGGATACCATCGTCCGATATTCAGGCGTTTAAAATATCAAGACAGAAAGCCAGGACGGCGTTAACGAAGCGACCGTCACAAATTTAGGTTTGACCGTTGGCGTGCTGCCTTTTGAGAAGGTTCAGGCTGAGGTCGGGGTGGATTACAGGGATGCCAACGGTAATCATGAATACCCCCTTCTGTTCAATGTAAAGTTAGGCACACCCGAAGGCGTGTTATTTGAGGGTTCGCCTGCAATAGCGGTTGGAGGATATGATTTCGGAACAGAGAGCGATGTAAGCGACTATAACCTTGTCTACGGCATTGTGGCAAAGACCTTCGGGCCGGTTGGCAGGATCTCAGCCGGATATTACACCGGCAACAAAGACCTTTTGCTTGATATAGACGGCAATAAAGATAATACAGGCGTGCTCCTTTCATGGGACAGGACCATCTCTGAAATATCGGACAAGCTCTGGGCCGCTGTCGATTATCAGGGAGGAAAGAACGGTTACGGAGCTTTGAGCTTTGGCGCGGCATGGAAATTCGCTCCGAACGTAGGCGTGATATTCGGTTATGATATTTATAATGAGAGCGTTCTTAAACCGACTGCGACCATACAGTTGGATGTAGACTTTTAATAGAAGGAGGGAAATGAAATGAAACGATTATCAAGTATTTTATTTGCTGCGCTGACACTATTGAGCATCGCGGGTTTTGCCTTTGCAGAAGGGGCTGCGCCCACGGTTGATACCGGCGATACGTCGTGGATGCTGATCTCAACCGCGCTTGTCATGCTGATGACGCCGGGGCTCGCGTTATTTTACGGCGGCATGGTGAGGCGGAAGAACGTGCTGGGAACGATAATGCAGAGCTTTATCGCCCTCGGTGTCGTAACCATTATCTGGGTGCTTTACGGTTACAGCCTGTCGTTCGGGCCGGATGTCGGGCATGTCATAGGCAATCTCGACTGGGCCTTCTTAAACGGCGTAGGGCTTGAGCCGAATACGGATTACGCGGCAACGATACCGCATCAGACCTTTATGATATTCCAGATGATGTTCGCCGTCATCACTCCCGCGCTTATAACAGGAGCGTTTGCCGAGCGGTTCAAGTTCAGCACGTATCTCGTCTTCATTGTGGTATGGGTAACGTTTGTATACTTCCCGCTTGCTCACTGGGTATGGGGAGTCGGAGGATGGATAAGGAATCTCGGCGCGCTTGATTTCGCAGGCGGCCTGGTAGTTCATATCAGTTCAGGTGTATCGGCGCTGGCTGCGGCGATAGTTGTAGGCAAGAGAAAGGGTTACGGCAAGGAAGCGATGATGCCGCATAACGTCACAATGACGCTGCTCGGAGCCGGGTTATTGTGGTTCGGATGGTTCGGGTTTAACGGTGGAAGCGCGGTCGCGTCAGGAGCTCTTGCGACATCAGCCTTTGTTGTTACGCATATCGCAACGGCAGCGGCTGCATTATCATGGACGTTTGCTGAATGGAAGCACAGGGGCAAACCGACAGCACTCGGCGCAGCATCAGGCGCGGTTGCCGGGCTTGTCGCGATCACCCCGGCCTCAGGTTTTGTCGGGCCTATGTCATCAATAGTTATCGGCCTTGTGGCAGGCGTCTTATGTTACTGGGCGGTAAATCTCAAGACAAAATTCGGCTACGATGACTCGCTGGATGCGGTGGGAGTTCACGGTGTAGGCGGCACATGGGGCGCGATAGCTACCGGCTTATTCGCTTCAAAGGCGATTAATGCGGCAGGCAATGACGGCCTGTTTTTTGGAAATTCGTCTCTCATGATGAATCAATTGATAAGCATCGGCGCCTGCTGGGTCTATTCCTTTGTGGCCACATTGATCATATTAAAGATTCTCGATGCAATGATGGGGCTGAGGGTTGACGAAGAGAGCGAAATGGCAGGATTAGACCATGCGCAGCATGGGGAAAGCGGATACACATTATAAAAACAGGAGGGCTATACAATGAAGATGATTTCAGCCGTAATAAAACATTTCAGGCTCGATGAGGTAAGAAAGAGCCTTACAGATATGGGCGTTGAAGGCATGACGGTAACAGAGGTCAAAGGTTTCGGCAGGCAGAAAGGGCACATGGAGGTCTACAGAGGCGTTGAATATGAGGTGAAGTTCCTCCCGAAGGTCAAGATCGAAGTTGCTGTATCTCAGGAAAAGCTTGACGCCGTGCTTAAAGCTATACAGGGGAGCGCAAGGACCGGCGATACAGGCTCTATAGGCGATGGCAAGATATTTGTCTATAACCTTGAAGATGTCATCAGGATCAGGACCGGAGAAAGAGGGAAAGAAGCAATATAACAGGCGATAGCTGTCCTACATTTTTGTCGGAGCTACAAAAATGTAGGACAGCTTGATTTGTAACCCATTAACAATAAAGAGTTTTAAGCTGGTACGCTTCTTGATATATAGCATACGCTTATTGGCCTTAATTAAAGGCCAATGCATGTGCTCAAAATCAGGAGGTGTGTTTCATGAAGATGATCTCTGCTGTGATCAAGCATTTCAGGCTTGATGAGGTAAGAAAGGCGCTGGTAGACGCCGGAGTCGCAGGCATGACCGCGACTGAAGTCAAAGGCTTCGGCAGGCAGAAGGGCCATACGGAAGTCTATCGCGGCGTGGAGTACGAAGTAAGGTTCCTCCCGAAGGTCAAGATCGAAGTGGCTGTTCCTCAGGAAAGGCTTGATGATGTGCTCAAGGCTATCCAGGACGGCGCAAGGACAGGCGAGATAGGCGACGGCAAGATATTTGTCTATAACCTTGAAGATGTCATAAGGATCAGAACCGGAGAAAAAGGGAGGGAAGCGATATGATTTCAAAATTCAGAGTTGCGAGGTTATTGTCAAGTGTTTTGGCTACATTGTTCACATTTTTCATTTTTTACGGCAGCGCCTTTGCCGGCGAGGCATTACAACCCGATTCAGGCGACACATCCTGGATACTCGTCTCAACAGCGCTGGTGCTCTTTATGACGATACCGGGGCTGGCAATGTTCTACGGCGGCCTGGTGCGCACAAAGAATGTGCTTTCCGTGCTTCTTCAATGCTTTGCCATCACCGGGATAGTCTCGATCTTATGGCTCGTCGCGGGCTACAGTTTAGCATTTTCTGAAGGCAACCCGTTATTGGGCGGGCTCTCAAAGTTCCTTTTCGCAGGCGTGATGGAAGAGTCATTGACCGGCAGCATACCTGAGTCGCTCTTTGCGATATTTCAGATGACCTTTGCGATAATCACACCGGCGCTCATTATCGGCGCTTTCGCGGAAAGGATGAGGTTCTCTGCCATGCTGCTCTTTTCATCGGTCTGGCTGATCGCGGTCTACTGCCCGGTTACCCACTGGGTCTGGGGCGGCGGATGGCTTCAGCAGATGGGCCTGCTTGATTTTGCCGGCGGCACGGTCGTTCATGTCACAGCCGGTGTCGCAGCTCTTGTGGCCGCCCTTGTGATAGGCAGGCGCGACGGTTTCCCAACCGAGTTATTGCCGCCGCATAATATGACAATGACGGTTGCCGGAGCAGGAATGCTCTGGGTGGGATGGTTCGGCTTCAACGGCGGAAGCGCGCTTGCCGCAAACGGCAACGCAGCGATGGCGGTGCTGGCCACTCATATATCCGCCTCTGCCGGAGCGATGTCATGGATGTTCTTTGAGTGGAAGAAATTCGGCAAGCCGACAGCGCTCGGCACAGTGACAGGCATGGTCGCGGGGCTCGGCACGATAACCCCTGCTTCCGGATATGTCGGGCCGGCCGGCGCCCTTGTTATCGGCGTCATAGCGGGGTTTCTCTGTTTCAACGCGGTGCTCTTTATGAAGAGCGTTATGAAGATTGACGATTCGCTTGATGTCTTCCCTGTTCACGGAGTGGGCGGAATAACAGGCACTCTGCTTGCCGGTGTCTTTGCGTCAACAGGGCTCGGAATATTCAGCGGACAGGGTTTTGCTCCGGGGATCAGCACTATCTCAGGACAGCTTTTTGTGCAGTTCATCGGAGTGGCTGCGATAGGAGTATATACAGCAGTTGTGACGTATGTTATTCTAAAAGCCGTAAATGCGGTCACCCCCCTGCGCGTCTGCAGAGAGTGCGAGGTTGAAGGGCTGGATGTTTATGGCCACGGTGAGCAGGGATATATAATAAATTAATGTCAGTTCTTATCATAAAAAACATAAAGTCTGAGGGCCCCGGAACGATCGAGGGCTTTCTTAAGGCAAAAGGCATGGAATACAGCATTATTGACCTGTCCGACTGCAAGGCCGAGATCCCTGACACAAGGGATTATTCCCATCTTGTAGTTATGGGCGGGCCCATGGCTGTATATGAAATGGACGACCATTCATTTCTCAGTTATGAAGCCGCGATAATCAGGGCCTTTATTAAAAATGGAAAGCCTGTGCTGGGCATCTGCCTCGGCGCGCAGATGATAGCATACGCGCTTGGAGCAAGGGTCTACGCCGGCGCGGTAAAAGAGGTCGGATGGCATGAGGCCCGCATAACAGAAGAGGGCATGAAAGATCCCGCATTTGCAGCCCTGTCCGTAAACGGCGGGCCTTTCGCAGAGGTCTTTCAGTGGCATGGCGACACCTTCGACCTGCCGCAAAAAGCTGTGAGAACGGCCTTTTCAGACAAGTATGAAAATCAGTCGTTCAGATACGGAGATAACATCCATGCGCTTCAGTTCCATATAGAGGTCACTCCTGAGATCATCAGGGAATGGTTCGCGGATCAAAAGGGAGAAGATATCGACAATATGCTAAGGCATTCAGAGAACGTGTACCCTGAATATCACAAAAGGGCTCTGAAATTTTACGAGAAGTTTTTTGCTTAAAGCCTTGTTGTTATTCCCCCTTATAAAAGCCAACAGTAGGCGCTTTAAGCGGGGGATACAGGGGGATGTTGAGATAAAACACACCCCCTAACCCCTCTTATTAGAGGGGATGATTCCGGTCAAGCCAACAGTAGGCAAGACGAAGCCGCCGGAATGACATAAAAATATTAAACTAAAACTGTCAACTTATAGCTGACAATTAAATCCAAAGGAGGAAAAAATGACACCAAAAGACGTACTGAAAATGGCTCAGGAGAACAAGGCCGTAATGGCCAACTTCAAGTTCCTTGATTTCCCGGGAATTTGGCAGCATTTTGCCGTGCCTGTTGACGAACTCAAGGAGGAAATATTTGAGGAAGGCCTCGGATTCGACGGCTCATCCATCAGGGGATGGCAGGCGATAAACACATCGGACATGCTCATTATGCCCGATCCGAACACGGCATTCATGGATCCATTCATGAAGTACCCGACGATCAGCCTTATCTGCAACATCGTGGATCCGATTACAAAGGAGTTCTACACAAGAGACCCGAGATACATCGCGCAGAAGGCAGAGGCGTATCTTAAATCAACCGGCGTGGGAGACACCGCATACTTCGGGCCTGAGGCTGAGTTCTTCATCTTTGACGGCATAAGGTTCGATCAGAATTCCCACAGCGGCTACTACCATATCGACTCTGTAGAAGGCATCTGGAATTCCGGCAGGGAGGAGAATCCAAACCTCGGTTACAAACCCAGGCATAAAGAAGGATATTTCCCTGTCCCGCCGACAGACAGCCAGGTTGACATAAGGACAGAGATGGTCATGGAGATGATCAAGTGCGGCATCTATGTCGAAAGGGAACATCATGAGGTCGCAACAGCAGGACAGGCTGAGATTGACATGAGATTCGATTCGCTTGTCAACATGGCTGACAAGAACATGCTCTTTAAATACATAGTCAAAAACGTGGCAAAGCGTAACGGCAAGACAGCGACATTTATGCCAAAGCCATTATTCGGCGACAACGGCTCAGGCATGCACGTTCACCAGAGCATATGGAAAGGCGGAAAGCCGCTCTTCGCAGGCAATGGTTATGCCGGCTTAAGCGAGATGGCAATCTACTACATCGGCGGCGTATTGAAGCACGCAAAGTCGCTTGCAGCTCTGACCAATCCGACCACAAATTCATATAAGAGACTGACTCCGGGATTCGAAGCTCCGGTAAATCTCGCATACTCAGCGAGAAACCGTTCAGCGTCAATAAGGATACCGACCTACTCGGCAAATCCGAAGGCAAAGAGGGTTGAGGTGAGGTTCCCTGACCCGTCATGCAACACATACCTCGCCTTTGCAGCTATGCTCATGGCAGGCCTTGACGGGATCGAGAACAAGATCAATCCGGGCGAACCGCTGGATAAGGATCTTTACGATCTGCCGGCAGAGGAGCTTAAGAACATCCCGCAGATGCCGGGCAGCCTTGACGAGGCGCTTGACGCTCTTGAGAAAGACCACGCATTCCTTCTGAAAGGCAATGTCTTCACGGAAGACGCCATTTCAAAATGGATAGACTACAAGAGGACAAATGAGGTAGACGCGCTCAGGCTCAGGCCGCATCCGTACGAGTTCTTCCTGTATTACGATATTTAATAGATTCTCTTTGGATAGCAAAAAAAGGCTCAGGCTGATGATTCAGTCTGGGCCTTTCTTTTGCATTCTTACCTGTTCTTATTCTAAAGTTATGGAATCTATCTTAATCGTCCTTATATCTCCTGAAATTCTTTACCAGCTTTTCAAAGGTATCCGGCTTATACTTTTCAAAGTCTCCTTCATCCACAAAGACAAAATTAAACCTGCATTTTTTCTGTGATGCATTGATGTCCGCGCACCAGTTTTTCAGCCGTTCCATTTTCAAAGGCACATCAAGGTCTTCAAGGCCTTTCGTCTCCACAATATATGTTTCCTTTTCATTGGCCTTGACTATAAAGTCCGGGTAGTAATTTGAGATGCTGCCGTCGGCAGTCACATAGTCGAGCCTGAAATGAACGGCAAGGTAGTTCTTTGCGTAAGAAATAATATCTGGGCATTGCTCCAGGAATGATGCAAAGAGGAGTTCAAGGCGGCTGTCTCCGATGATTTTATTGAAGATGCTTTTTTGAGGAATGAGAAAGCCCTGATCCTTCACAACAAACGGCCTTGTCTGCCGCAATTTAATATAGTCCCGTATCTCGGCGCTTCCTTTATCAACCACTGTAAGCTCATTTATCTTTTTCTTGAATGTCTCAATTATAGTCTTGCTTGCCTCAAGCTCAGAGAGATTGCGGATTGTGTTCAGATCGTCAATATCCGCAATCCTGTCAAACAGATGTTCGGCTATAAAGGTTTTTACCTTTCCATAAAGCACATCATAACCGCTTATCAGGCGGAGGTCTTTCATAATGACCTGTGCAAAGTAGCCGATTACGCTCCGGCAATCGGCAGCCATTGCCGAATCAAGATATGTCGTGTGCGTAATCTCACCGGTTGTTATATCTTTAAAAACAATCTCCCTTTTCTCCTCTTCGGAAAATTGCCTGTACTCCACCTTTCTTGTGCCGAACATTGAGGGCGCAAGCTCTTCAAGATTTTTGTATTCCCTGTATATCCTTGGGGAAAGCACAGGGATTTCTATATCAAGCCCGTCAATGTCCTTTTTCCTGTTTTCATTGTCTATCTCAATAATGATCGGCGCCTTTGCAGCAGTGCCTTCACCCATCGGCTTGCGCTCAAGCTCAACGCCCTCGCTCTGGATGGACTCAACAAAATCCATAAAGGCATTGGTCCCGACAACGCTGACATACTCTGTCGTATCAGTTCCCGGATACATCCTTCTCAATCCCCGGCCGAGCGTCTGCTCCGGCAGGATATTGCTCTTTGCTGCATACGCCCTTAAGCCGACGATGGTAGTTACGTTCCTGACATCCCAGCCTTCCTTGAGCATGAGGACCGAGACAATTGCCTTATACTGGCTTTCCATTCCGTCAATCTTGTTGGACGCCTTTCTCAGCTTTTCAAGCTCATCTTTGGACTTCTTAGAATCAGCCTCGGAGATCTCACCGTTATTGTTCGTATGAATAACAAGCACGGCGTCTTTAAATTCAGGATAAGTATTCTCAAGATGTTCTGCCACATCATCACAGTTTTTTGTGTCATCCGTCATTATGAAAAGCACAGCCTTTTTACTCATCTTCTCATGTTCGGCATATGCCTTGCGCCATTCTTCCACGCCAAGCGCAATATAGTCAGCGTATTTTTCCGTATAGCGTGAGCTTTGACGCTCCTGAAGTTTTGTCCGGCTTGCCGCATCCGGCAATACGGGATGCTTGACCACGTTCTGCGTAATTGCCTCAACAAGCGGATAATCCGAGACCGTCTGCACAAAGATCGCCCCGTTATTGTGCTTGGGAGTTGCCGTTACATCTATTTGCAGAGAGAGGAAATGGTCCTTCTGCTTCAGGCGGTTGTGGATGTCTTCAATGGATTTAAACCACGCCAGACGGTTGTCATGGATGTGGTGAGCCTCATCATTAATGACAATAAGCTCGTCAATTTCACGGACAATGACACCGAGGTCAACCTTTGAGTCAGTGGTTTTACCCGTGGGCCTTTTACCGAGAAAGTAGTCCGTCAAATCATCATCGTCAAAGTTCGGCTCAATGTCATCTCCGGCATATACGCGATGGATATTTGTGAGAAAGATATTGCCGGTCTTTCGGATAATGGACACATCATCCTGAATATGCAAGGTCAGTTGAAAATCGTCCTGCCAATTCCTGCCCTCATAGCCATTATCCGGCAAGAGCGGGTCATCAAAGAAAACCCGAAGCCCGTCAAAGTCAGCACGAAGACGGTCAAGGACAATAATATTAGGCGCAATGATAAGGAAGTTTGTTGACAGCTTTGAATCAGGCTCATAGAGCTTGTGGAAATAACACCATGTAACTACGAGGCTCATAACCTTTGTCTTGCCGCTTCCGGTTGCCATTTTTATGACAAGACGAAGCCAGTCTTCATAAAACATCCCTGCGGATACCGCTCCTGATGAGTCATAACGTATCAGGTCGTATTTGTCTTTGACCTTAACAACTTCATAGAGATAAATAACCGTTTCAATAGCCTCGCGCTGGGCAAAATAATAACGAAACTCATACCCCCCTTTATTTCCCCCCTTATCAAGGGGGGATTGAGGGGGGGTAAGGAATAATGTGTTCCGTTTTGAACCACCAGTTAATCAGGGCTTTGCTTGTTTCAGTTGCGCCATCATAACCGGAATCACGCCATTGTTTAACATCCCTTCGTATTTTATTGACCAGCGGAGGCAGGAGTTTGCCATAACTTGATTCCCACAAAGCCTCATCAGCCGGAAACCAGCGGATATCGGGATGAAGTATTTCATAGGAGGAATTTGGGAATGAAGGATGAATTGCCATAGTCTTTAAATGAATTTTAGATTTAGTTTACATTTCATAACTTATTAATTTTTAAGGGCTTTCAACTTATGCTAAAGCTGTTCTAAATCAATTATAGATTTAATTAACAAGCGTCCAATACGTTACATCCCTTGTACCCACTTCAGATTTTGCGTCTAAATAGCAACCCTCTGATTCTACAAGAAAATATCAGGGATCCTGCCTTTCTAAACCCTATCGTCTAAATAACGATCAGGCCCAATATGGCACATACTTGGCATAACGTTTTGACTTGCTATCTGGATCGTCCAGCTTTACCAGACCTTCATCAACTGCATCTGAAATAATACGTGATATTGTTTCTGCCTTGATCTCTGGCAACTTGAAACGCTCTCGCAGGCTCTGGTTTGTCATTTTTTTGTTACTGACATACCGTAAACAACAGTGCTGATAACAAGCCCTGCTTCGCTCTTTTCTGTCCATCTCCTCAAATGCTTTGTGTGCAAACAAGATAACACTTGTATTACGCTCTCCAACGCGGAAATCAGGAGCTGGCAACTGCCATGCCTCAGCCAGCCCGACCACTTTGTCAATGCCGCTGCTCTTTTCTTCGCATATTCCAAAACGCCGCATTAAATCGGCCAGTCGATCATTGCGAGCTTTATACTCATCAATAAAGCGGTCAGGAGGAATTAACGGTTTGCCGGGATTAGAAATCTCAATTCGATCAGAATATATTTCTACCATAACAAACGAGCCGAAATCCTCTACATCCTGATGGATGAGAGCATTTGCAACCAGTTCCCGAATAGCGAGTTCAGGATACATCCGCACATCGCTTCGAAGTGCCTGGCCAACCACTTCATTCGCGGGCAACTGGCTATTTATAAAATCGATAAGTCCCTCGAACCCGACTGCATACCCTTTAGTGCCCGGCTGATCCCGAACAGTCTCAAGTTTGTTTGAGCCACGATAAACAATCACCCTTGGCTTTGCGTTGAAGTCCGTTGAAATCGCGCAGATCCTTGGCCAGTAAAATAGCTCCAAGATTTGTAATGTCCCAGCCATTGCTGTTTTTTATAATAAGATGTTCGCTCTCACAACGAGCTAAGACTCCATCTCGATTAGCGGGATAAGGGAGTTTGAGCAATTCGAACAGGCTTTGTGTATCAAGAAGGCGTACAACCTTGTCAGCATCAGCGCCTTTTAAGGCAGGGCGTAAAAGGAATTCGGGCTTCCCCTCATCGAAAATCCGGCGGAGAAGGTCCTCGGTCATAGGCACAAGGTCTTCACCCGCCCTCATGAGATATGCCCCTTCAAAGGCCAGAGCCGTTCCTGCCGGACGGGAAGGTACAATGAAAACGAGAACTCGCCCATCGGGATGAGAAACTTCTTCAATCTCTACCCTTATGCGCAGTGTTTCGGCAATACGTGCCTTGATGGCACCAAGGTCAGAAAAAGCAAGCGTTCCTACCACTCTCCGGGGCAGACGGTTTGACACTCCCAATACCAGTTGGCCGCCGCCTTCATTAGCAAGCGCTACGCAATAGCGCAACAGTTTCACTGTATCAAATTGCTGTTTGGCCTCTTTAAATTCCAGCCGCTCATGTTCTCGGGGAACGGTCAGTAATTGGTCAATGGCATCCGGTGTCCAGCTCACACCCCCACCTCCACAATTTTCATCGTATCATTTCCGAATATGTCCACAACCTTGACGGCAATTTTATAGCGTCCTTTCTGGCATTCATGAAACGGGGTTTTTAGTTCGAGCGTCCGGTCTTTTTTTGTGCGGAAGCTCTGCCATTCGTTTTCAAATACAAAGTCGCCTGTCCAGACTTCTTCTATTTCGTTGGTCTCATCTTTTTTTACTCTGACGATCTCGCGCCTGCTTTCAAAGTTGAAATCCACGCTCCAGTAATCTATCCAGTCTGTCCAGTTTTTGGTAAGAACTTCTTTGGTTACGATACCGTCCTTGTCCTTCATGACCTTTACGATCTTGCCCTGCTCGACAACGATTTTATTTGCGCCGTTTTTCAGGCTTGTGGCTGCATTGTCTATGCTGTCCTGTGAGTAGTAGACGGAGAAGTCGGTAAGCTCGACGGCCACCCCCCTCTTTCCCCCCTTACTAAGGGGGGATGAAAGGGGGGTCACATGCGGCTTTACCTCAATGAAAGACACATCGTGAAAAACAACCTGGTTCTTCTCTACCGCACGTTTGTCAAAGACCTCGCGGGGGATGTATTTCATGGCAAGGTCAATGCCTTTTGACTTTGCCTCTTCCTGAATATTCGGGAACAGTCCCATCTCAAACTCAAAGGCGAGGACGTCCACACGGGAAATGCGTTTTGAGCGGCACTCAAGTATGACCTCTTCTACAAAGAGCCTTGTTACGGGCAGGTTGACTGGCCCCACGGCAACCATGCGTCCCGCCTTTTTGCCCTGAAAGCATCTGAAGTTCTCAATTGTCTCCGCGCGGTAGGCATGGAGGATAAGGTTGATAAAGTCTTTTTCCTTTTGCTCAAGCTGTTTCTGTTTCTCTTCTTCCCGAAGGTTTAGATTCACGCCGATATAGTGCGCCCGCTCGTACTTGCCGAGATTGAGGATTTCAAAAGCACGGAAGTCCTTGCCCTCTTCCTTCAACTGCCGCTGAACGCCGATCATGCGCTTGCGGGTTGTGTGAATGGCGAACTTGCCGAGGTCTGAGCCGATCCACTTACGCCCCAGCTTTTCAGCAACGGCAAGCGTGGTGCCGGAGCCGCAGAAGAAGTCGGCCACGATGTCGTTTTCGTTGCTACTGGCTTTGATGATGCGATCGAGAAGTGCTTCGGGTTTTTGGGTGGGGTAGCCTGTACCTTGGGTTGAGGATGCGCCAAGCCCAGTGATATCATCCCACAAGGACTGAACAGAAACACCTAAACCATCATCCAAATATTGTTTCTTCTGAGGAACTGTTCCTGGTGAAGTCTGAACAATCAACTCGTTAGCCAGCAAGTCTTTCATAGTTGCCTCGCTGTAACGCCAGTATCGCGTAACGCCCATAATTTCATAGCTGGGGTTTCCCTTAGCCGCACCGCCCGGTCCGATCATGCTAACGAGTCTATATTTTCTTCCTGTGCCTGGATCGGTATATTTGAAGAATGAATCAATGTATTCCTGCGAGTACGGAAGAAACACATTATTGAAGACGTAGGCCTGAGATTTTGCGTAGGCAAATATAGTGTCCGTATTTGCCCCCATGTACTTGCTACCTTGTCCTATGTTGCCTTTTACTGTGTGCGCGCGTTTCCATGTAATTTCATTGATGAAGTTGTCTGTTCCGAAAACCTCATTCAACACAAGCCGAATATAAGCACTTACCCGCCAATCACAATGCACATAAATACTCCCATCCTCTGCAAGCAAATCCCGCATGAGAGAAAGCCGTTCATAAATCATTGCAATGAAGCTGTCAGCGCCTTTGCCCCATGTATCGCGGTAGGCTAATTCTTCAAGCACATTAGGTTTCTTGGTGAAGGTCTCATCGCCGATCTCTATATCCATCGAGAAGTCCGCGCCAACGTCAAACGGCGGGTCTATGTAGATCAGCTTGATGCCGCCCTGCTTTTCGACCTCATCACGGAGAGGGCCGTTCTTCAGGGAAGATAGAATGAGCTTGTTATCACCCCAGATAAGTTTGTTTGTCCAGCCGGACTTCTGCCGTCCCCTCGTATCGAAGAGCCCGAACTGAGCATTGGAATCATCCGGCTTCTCGGCACGCGGCTCATCCACCTGTTCAATCACCTGAAAGGGCAGGACGATATTACAAACCTCGCTGGTCTTCCCGTTCCAGACCAGCTCCACTTCTCGCTTGTCGTCAAACAATAGAAAACGGTACTTGTCCGGCAGAGGCTTGCCGGACTCTATCAGCTTCAGTATCTCGCGCTTTTCGTTGTCAGTGAGTTTCATGTGTTATGTTGGTGCAGATTCTTGGCATAGGTTTTTAGTATCTCCTGAATGATACTCGTTCCCCGATATTATATATAGATAAGCAGAAAGTTAGAAGCAAAAAAATGCGCGGACTTTTCAACCCGCGCACATGATATTCCAAGAACAGTAAATAAACTAAATCGCTACATCTCCCCTCTTATTTAAACAACTGCAAGTAGGCAGCGAACACATACATCTTGCCCCGCTTGCCGCCGGTGATTTCTTTAAGAATACCGAACTTTTCCAGATCAACGATCAGTTTGTACGCCGATGCCGGTGATATTTTCGTTACCTCGCCTACTTTGGCGGCATCAATCATCGGGTGTTGATACAAGTAATTGAGAATCTTCTGTGCGTTTGCCGTTCTGCTGCCCAGTGATTGTATCTGGTTATCCACCTGCTTTTGCAGCTTGAGGATGTTGTCAAAAGTGGAAATGCTGCTTTTAGCGGTTTCGATAATTCCCACCAGAAAAAACTTGAACCATTGCAGCAGGTCGTTCTTCTCTCTCACCCGCATCAGGTTATCGTAATAATGCGTGCGGTTGCGCTCGAAGAAATCCGACAAGTACAATACGGGCTGCTTCAATATTCCCTTGCTTACAAGATACAAGGTAATCATCAACCGCCCCACGCGGCCATTGCCGTCGAGGAAAGGATGAATGGTTTCAAACTGGTAATGCACCAGTGCAATTTTTAACAGTTCCGGGAAATACCGGGTATCGTTATGAACAAACTGCTCAATATCACCCATCAACTCGCCGATAGAGGTATGCACCGGCGGCACAAAAACAGCATCGTCAATGGTTGCCCCGCCTATCCAGTTCTGGCTTCGCCTGAATTCACCCGGCTGTTTATGTTTGCCGCGCACGCCCTTCATCAAGGTCTTATGTGTCTCCATAACCAGGCGAGAGGAAAAGGGAAGTTTCTGCAACTTCGCAATCGCCCCGTTCATGGCCGCTACATAGTTCTGCACCTCTTCCCAGTCGTCCCTTTTATCCGGGGCAACGTCCTCCCTTTCCAGAAGTGCCTCCTCCATATTCGTCTGCGTACCTTCGATCTTGCTGGATTGAGTGGCTTCTTTCAGCACATGCATTCTGATGAAGAGGTCAATATTGGGGATGTAGTCCGAATACATATCCAGCCGGCCCAATTCACGATCCGCCTGTCCAAGCAGCTGAATCAACTCCATGTTGTCCAGCACCCAGGCCCGGTTGATAAAGTTGGGCTGAAAGCTCTTGTAATGCCCTTGCTGCACATAACGGCCAGACTGAAACTTTTTCATCTGTGTGTCCTTACCTTATATGAAATTAAAATAACCGGCATTGTTATTTTAGATTATACGTAAAAACTAAAATAATGCAACCCTTATTTTAGTTTTCGTACAAAACGTGCAACGTATTGGTTACGGATAAAGGATTTAGGTACGATTTATGTAACGACTGCAAAAAAAAATGCGCGGACTTTTGAGCCCGCGCACATGATATTCCGGAAATAGTAATAAAACCTATATCGCCGCCTCTCCCCTCTCGCCTGTCCTGATCCTCAGCACTTCTTCAAGGTTATAGACGAATATCTTGCCGTCTCCTATCTCTCCTGCGACACCTGTTTTAGCGGCCTTCTCTATCGCAGTGACCACCTCGTCGAGCTTGTCATCAGTGACAGCGACCTCTATCTTTACCTTGGGAAGAAACTTCACTTCATACTCAACGCCCCTGTAAACCTCCATGTGCCCTTTCTGCCTGCCGAAGCCTTTGACCTCTGTGGCGGTCATGCCCACGGCGCCCATGTCTGTCAGCGCCTTTCTTACGTCATCGAGCTTAAAATGCTTTATAATTGCCACGATCATCTTCATAGTATTTTCCTCCGGTTTTGATTATTCTATTACAAATCAAGATATCGGTTATATTAGCAAAAAATCATTAATTATGCCTTTTAAACCATTAATAGAAATATCCACGGCTGCTCGCGACACTTCTGACCCGAAGAGGGCTGAAAGGAACCTCGCAAGGTTCTTTGAAGAGAATCATAAGGGCGGGCTTGCCCATGAACATTTAGAAATTACAGCCAGGCTCTTTGCGTCAAGCCAGTTTCTCGCGAATTTCTGCATCGCCAATCCTGAAGAGCTATATTCTGCAATAGATGAGAGCAATAATGAGGTTACCAAAGAGCTTCTTCAGCTAAGGGCGGTTAGAGAACTCGTCTTCAGTGAAGGAGCTGATACAAATGATGTAATAAAGGCGCTCAGGATATTCAAGAAGCGTTATCTGCTGAGGATAACCTTGAGAGACCTTTCAGGCAAAGCGGGTATCCAGGCCATAATGCATGAACTCTCCCGTCTTGCGGAGGTTGTTATTTCCGAAGCGCTCTCCTTCTCTCTAAGATCCAATCAGTCAAGGTTCGGCGCGCCTTCTGAAAGCGCTGTCACTCTTATCGCCCTTGGAAAACTTGGAGGCGAGGAACTTAATTACAGCTCGGATGTTGACCTGATAGCTGTTTATGCCAATGATGAGGGAGAGACATCAGGCGTCGCAAACCCGTCAGGTGTGATCTTCAACAGGATAAGCAACCATGAGTTCTATTGCAAGGCCGTAGAGCTCTTCAGTAAATTGCTCTCCGCGCAGACTGAAGACGGGGTTGCATACAGGGTTGACCTGAGGTTAAGGCCGCAGGGGCAAAAGGGAGACATAGCCCTGCCTGTCAAGGCATATCAGACTTATTATGAGTCATGGGGCCGGACATGGGAGAGGATGGCGCTTATAAGGGCGAGGCCTGTAGCAGGCGATACAAAGTTGGGCGCGGCGTTCATGAAGACGGCAAATTCATTCGTCTGGAGAGAGACGCTTGACTTCACTGAGATAGAGGAGATCAAGGGGCTGAAGAAGAGCATAGACTCCGCATTCTCAAGAGATGATATTAAACGCGGTTACGGCGGCATCAGGGAGGCTGAGTTCTTTGTCGAGACGTTTCAGCTTCTGTTTGCCGCAAAGAACAGCTCTTTAAAGACCTGCAGGATACTTGACGCCATCAAGGCGCTCAAGGATATGAAGATGATCCCTGAGGAAGACCTTACGATACTTTGGGAAAACTACCTTTATTTAAGGCGCGTTGAGCACTATCTTCAGATGAAGGAAGACCTTCAGACACACACTCTGCCTTCATCTGATGAAGAGATTGAAGCTCTCGCGAAGAATATGGGCTTTCCGTCCGGCGAGGACTTTCTTGCAGGCCTGCGTGTGAGGAGGATGCAGGTCAAGTCCATGTACAACGGGCTGCTCGGCACCACTGAGGATGTCCATACTGAGGCGCTGAACCTGCTGGAAGGCGAGCTGAAAGACCATGAGCTCAGAAGCTACCTTTCATTCAGAAAGGTGAGAAAGCCTGATCAAAGTTTAATGAACCTCAACAAGATAAGAGAGCACATGCGCGTCTTCCGCACGATGCAGGAGCGTTCTCTGTCAAGAAAGGTCATGCCGCAGCTTCTTGAAAGCGCCCTGACCGCTGAGGATCCTGACAGCGCTATCGCCGGCATTGAAAGCCTGCTGACATCATTCGGCATAAAGACAGCCCACCTTACAGCCCTTATGGAGCAGAAGGAACTGATGGAAGGCATTATCAAGATATTTTCATTAAGCTCTTATCTCTCAAGGATATTCCTCAGCAGCCCGTACTATTTTAATATGCTGATCGAAGACTGGTTCATATATAAGACGCTCAAGTCCATAGAGGAAAAACTCCAAAAAACAACCAGTGAAAATGAAGATTTTAATTTTCAGGCCGCAAGGTTCAGGAGGCTTGAAGAGGTCCGTCTCGGAATGCTCTTTCTTCAGAAGATACTTGATACTGAGACCCTTTTCAGGGACATGTCATATCTTGCGGAAGCGGTCATTAACGTGATAACGGATAAATATATTCAGAGCGGGCTTTCCGTTGTCGCACTCGGAAAACTCGGCGGAAGAGAGATGACCTTCGGATCCGACCTTGACATAATCTTTATTGCAGAGACATCTGAAGCAGCTTCAGCAGCTGAAAAGATCATGAAGTCGCTGACATCATATACCGACGCCGGGCTGCTCTACAGTGTTGATACAAGGCTGAGGCCCGACGGTTCAAAAGGCAGCCTTGTCAAGAATATAAAAGGATATAAAGATTACTATCTTGAGAAGGCGCATCCGTGGGAACTTCAGGCTCTGCTTCGGGCAAGGCCTGTGGCCGGCGACGCGGAGATAGGAGATGAGTTTTTGTCTATGGCTTCATATGTGATAAAAAAGAGAGGCATTGATGTGAAGAAGCAGGAGATAGCCGGCATGAGGAAGAGGATAGTGAAAGAGCTGTCGCGGGAATCCGACGGCATTGATATCAAGCTCGGCCCCGGAGGCATAGAGGAGATCGAATTTCATGTCCAGTATCTCCAGCTTCATAACGCGGAAAAGTATCCGGAGGTGCTTGTCCAGAATACGCCAGCCGCGATCAAAAGGCTTGCCAAATCCGGAATAATCTCAGAGACGGAAAAGACGATATTGCTTGATGCGTATGAATACCTGCGAAAGATCGAGACGCTTATGAAGCTGAACAGCATAAATATTATCAACTCTGACCCTGACTTCATAGTGCCTGCGGCTCTCTTTATGAAGCATAAGAACAGCGATGAGTTCCTCGCACGCCTGAGGTCTGTGAGAGAGGGCGTGACCAAAGTTATCTTTGATGTTATAGAATATAAACCATGATAATCCACAGACTGATATTCAAAGAGCTGCTCAGGAACTTTATGGTGGCGATATTCTCCCTCTCCGTGATCCTCTTCATGGAAAAGTTCGTCAGGCTCACAAAGCTTGTCATGGGCAAGGGCGCGGACCTCAAAGATATCATCAAGGTATTTCTCTACCTTCAGCCGTCGATACTCCTGCTCTCGATCCCGATGGCGATACTCATATCGATATTCCTTACATACGGAAGGATGTCCGCCGACAACGAGATAGTCATATTGAAAGGCAGCGGCATGAGCTTCGGCGGCATAGCCAGGTCATCTGTGACCATATCTATACTCGGTTTCGTCATTCTTCTCTTTGTCAGCCTTTATCTCTCACCGCTCAGTACGCGCTTATTCAAAGAGACGCTCCATGAGGCTATCACAAAAAAGGCATCCATGGCGCTTGAGGAAGAGTCCTTTTCAAAGGTATTTAAAGACACGGTGATCTATGTAAGGGATATGCCTTCAAGAAATGAATTCAACGGTATATTTTTATATAATGACTCCAAAAACCCGGTTCAAAATCCTGTAATTATCGTAGCTCAGAACGGGGCCATAAGCTCAAACATTGATGACGGCACGATAAAGCTGAGCATGAACAACGGCCTGATCCACACCTATAACAATGAGAACTCCTCAGAGATAAGGTTTTCCCAGTATGACTTTATCCTTGCCTCAGGCATTAACACTGTGAACCAGTCAAAGCCGGCGGAGATGGAGACCACGGAACTGTGGAAAGGCAGAAATAAAAATCTTCCATGGAAGATCGAGCTTAACAGGAGGCTCGCCATACCTTTCGCCTCTGTCATATTCGGCTTTCTCGGCCCTGCCCTTGCAAGCAGGATGGGCAAGATGGGCAGGATGGGCAGCTTCTCGTTCAGCCTCACGATACTTTTATTGTATTACCTCTTCCTTATAATGGGAGAAGGTTTTGCCAAGGCGGAAAAGATACCGGCATTCCTGAGCGGATGGGGGCCTAATATCTTTTTCGGGATCATTGCCGTATTCTTCTGTTATCTGGCTTATAAGGATAAACCTCTAAAAGCACACCGCCCGTTATGAGCATACTGCGCAGATATTTTTTAAAAGAGTTCTTCAAGTTCTTCCTGATATTCATATTAACCATTACCGCTATACTTGTTATCGCGGAGTTCTTTGACAAGGCCGATGAATTCTATGCAAACAAAAGCCCTGTCTATCTCACATTCCAGTATCTCATATACAACTGCCCCAAATTCATTCTCTACGCATCGCCTATGGCGTCGCTTTTCTCCATACTCATTACGATCGGCATAGCTTCAAACCTGAGAGAGACTGTGGCGATCAAGGCGGGCGGGGGAAGCCTCAGAAAACTCTTCTCATCTTTCCTTGTGCTCGGCGCTGTCATAAGCGTCTTTACATTTATTGTCGGAGAGACGGTCGTGCCGGCTGCAACAAGAAAGGCGTCCTATGTCAGAAGCGTAAAAATATTAAAAAAATCGCAGATAGTCACCTTCAGAGAAGAGGCGCTCTGGCTCAAAGGTCTGGATGGAAGCCTCATCCGCGTAAGGGACTTTGTCCAGGACAGCGACAAGATACTCCAGACGAGCATATTCAGCTTTGATCCGTCCTTTAAACTTCAGAAGAGGATCGAATCAGAAGAGGCTGAGTGGTCAGACGGGGCGTGGAAGCTGAAAAATTCAACCGTATTTGACCTTGATACCCAGGTAAGAGAGAAGCATGATTCCCTCGTCTCAAACGCCATGGACGAGCCCAAGATATTCAAGGAAGAGGTGAAGAAGCCTGATGAGATGAACTTCATCGAACTTCGCGATTATTACAACAGGCTGGAGAACGCGGGCTTCAAGAACCTCAAATACAAGGTCCAGCTATATGAAAAGCTGGCGTATCCCACGATTAATTTTGTCATGATAGTCTTTGGAGTAGCACTTGCGCTGAACACAAGATGGGGCGGAGGCGTCAGGGCTGCAGGGCTCGGCATCGTCGTGACCATCCTCTACTGGCTCGCCTACACAGTAAGCATCTCCCTCGGCAACACAGGAGCGATCGTCCCGTGGATAGCGCCATGGATAGGCCCTGTAATATTCGGCGTTTCAGGGAGTTTGATGTATGTGAATATTAAGGAGTAGGTTTGGATGCTCATTTTCGGTCGGTGTTAAACCGGTTGTTATCCTCTTTTTGCAATCAAATCACCTTCAATGTAACGATGGATTATTCCTGAAATAAGCGTTTGATAAGGCATACCCATTTCCATTGCTTTCTTCTGAATGCCTTGATAGTCGTGGTCATAAAGACGTATGGTAATTCGCTTGTCTTTTATTATTGTCTTTCTTGCCGTAGCCTTAATAGCTGCAATTTCTTTTTTAGATGGAGTGGAAAGTTTCATCTTCCCCTTCTCGTATGCCTCAACAATTGCTTTTTCTTCCTTGTCATATTTCATTTGTTACACCTCCTTTTCATCTCTATATATCTTGGTTGCTTTCCTACTTGGAATAATTGTTTTCAGGAAAATATAGTCTTTTTCAACAACGTGAGGAACAAGATAAATATAGTTGTCTACAACGACAAAGTATATTCTTTGTCCGGGGTAGCTGTCCTGGTCGGGATGGCCTGCAACTTTCCATACATCACCCCGCGCCAAATGGAAAACTATCTTCTCAAACGAAATATTCCTTTCTCTTTTTAGCCACTCGTTCTTTTGCGGCTCCCATTCGTATTTCACAATTTAATTGTACATCATATGTCTGTACAGTTCAAGTTTGGATTGTGACAGTTTGTGACCCCATAAAGAGTCTAATATATATAATAATCATTGACACCCTGCCTTAATAGTTATATATAAATATCATGGTCTACAAAAATATACTCGCGGCAGTGAATGAATTTTCAAACTCTGAGATAGCGGCGCGGTACGCGATCACACTTGCGAAGTCATCAGAGGCGAAGCTCTTCCTCGTCTTTATTGCAGATGAGAAGATCGAGAAGGAGAGGCTGCGGCATGCCGAGACTGCGCTTGAACGGCTCTTTATCGAGGCTGAAGAGACCGGCGTTGAGGTTGAGAGCATCATCAAGAGCGGGGAACCAGCGGAGCAGATACTTGAGATCGTTAATGAACATGATATAGACATCGTCTTCACAGCCACAAGGAGGCAGGATGCAAAAGCGCGTTTCTTTGTGAAGACGCTCTCAAGGCAGCTCATGATAAAACTTCCATGCGCTGTTGCGATGGTGAGGGTTGTAAAGATGGGCGGCACGCATCTGAAGAACATTCTCGTGCCTCTGAGGGGCAGAACACCGGGGCTTAAAGAAAAGGCATACTTTGCCGCAAAGCTTGCCGAAGGCATGGGCTCAGGTGTAACTCTGCTGCATACCCGCAAACCGGCTACGAAATTCTTTCACGGCGAGGTGCGCCTGAAACCGGTGCAGAGGGATGTTCAGATCCCGGAGGATATTAAAGAATTTTCAGAATATCTGCATAAACATAACATCCCTGTTGAGAAGAAGATAGAATACGGCGGGGTTGCGAGAAGCATAACGGTAGAAGCAGCCTTCAGGAAGAATGACCTGATCGTAATGGGGGCGAGTGAAAAGAGCCTGCTGAGTTCTATTGCAAGGGATAATCCTGTTGAACATGTTCTGCGGGAGACGCCTTGCAACCTGATAATATTCAGAGGAAGAAAAAGCTGACGGCTGATCATGCACATACACAACCTCTCAACAGATGCCGCGCTCAAGAGCCTTCTCACTTCTTCTAAAGGGCTCTCCGAAGCCGAGGCGTTAAAAAGGCTTAAGGAATACGGATCGAATGAGATAAAGGAAGTAAGGAGAACTCCGCTCTATAAAAAGTTCATTTCGCAGTTCACGCATTTTCTTGCCATCCTCCTCTGGATCGCTGCCGTGCTCTGCTTCTTCTCAGAATTCATGCATCCGGGCGAAGGATTGCTCTCACTCGGCATAGCGATAACAGTGGTAATAATTATCAACGCGGTCTTTACATTCATACAGGAATACCGTGCGGAAAAGGCTGTGGAGGAGCTGAAGAAGCTCCTGCCGTTCAGGGTAAAGGTATTGAGAGACGGCGCGGTAAAAGAGATAGAGTCCGGCAATGTGGTTCCCGGAGATATGATGCTCCTCAGCGAGGGCGACAAGGTGCCTGCGGACGCGAGGATAATTGAATCAAACCGCCTGACGGTAAATAACGCGCCTCTCACAGGCGAATCTGATTCAAAGCAGAGAAGGCCTGACGAATCTATTGGCGAGTTTTTTGAGAGCCCGAATATCGTATTTGCCGGAACACTTGTTGTAAGCGGCAGCGGAAGGGCTGTGGCGTTCGCAACAGGCATGTCCACTGAGTTCGGCAAGATAGCCCATCTCACCGGCGGGGTACAGGAGTTACTGAGCCCTCTTCAGAAAGAGATCACCAGAGTAACAAAGATCGTAGCGGTCATCGCGATGATCACAGGGATATCTTTTTTCACTCTGGGATTTTTTGTTGGAAAGGGGTTTTGGCAGAATTTCCTATTTGCTATCGGCATTATTATCGCGAATGTGCCTGAAGGCCTTTTGCCGACTGTCACGCTATCACTTGCAATGGGAAGCCAGAGAATGGCAAAGAAGAAGGCGTTGATAAAGACGCTCAATTCTGTTGAGACGCTCGGCTCTGTCACAGTCATCTGCACTGACAAGACAGGCACGCTCACACAGAACAAGATGGAGGTTCAGAAGATTTGGAGATTGGAAAGGCAGGGGTTAGAAGATAGACAGCCCCTCTTTGGAAAAGAGGGGGAAGGGGAGATTTTAAAAAAAGATAATTCCTTCAGCATGCTTATGACAACCGCATCCTTCTGCAACAATGCTGAATTTGACGGGGAGAGATACAAAGGCGATCCAACAGAGGTTGCGATCCTTAAAGCCGCGAGAAAGGCTATCGGCGATCTTCATTCTGAAAGGGTTTACGAGATACCTTTTGATTCAGAGAGAAAGAGGATGACGACGGTAAATAAGACAGTTGTTTCTACCAAGGGCGCCATGGAGACTGTCTTTCCGCTATGCAATGCAATTCTTATAAACGGCAAAGCTGAGGCGATGAGCGAGGATAATAAAAAGACGATCACTCAGGCTTATCATTCAATGATGGATGAAGGATTAAGAGTTATCGCATTCGCGTATAAGGAAATAGAAAATCCCCCCATCCCCCCTTTGACAAAGCCAACAGTAGGTGCCTTAAACAGGGGCGAGGGGGGATTAGCAGACTCATCACTTGAAAAAGACCTGATCTTCGCAGGCCTTATGGGGCTTCAAGACCCGCCACGATTGGAAGTGCCGGAAGCGATAAGAAAATGTAAGGCAGCAGGCATTAAGGTCATCATGATAACAGGCGATGCGGGCAGGACAGCGGCTGCGATAGGAAGGCAGATCGGGCTTATAAAAAATGAACCGGTACTTATTGAAGGGCATGAGATGAACGCCATGACTGATAATGCGTTAAGAGAGAAGCTTTCATCAGAAGAGATCATCTTCGCGCGCATGACTCCTCTTCATAAGATGAGGATAGTCTCTGTTCTGCAGGATGAGGGCGAGCGTGTTGCCGTGACCGGCGACGGGGTCAATGACGCGCCCGCGCTGAAGAAGGCGAACATCGGCATTGCGATGGGAATCACGGGAACAGATGTCGCAAGAGAGGCTTCTGACATGATCCTTCTTGACGATAATTTCGCCTCGATCGTCAACGCGGTAGAAGAGGGAAGAAGCATTTTTTCTAATATCAGAAAATTCATCAGCTACATATTTGCATCCAACATACCTGAGGCTGTTCCGTATATCGGATATATAATTTTCAATATCCCTCTTCCTCTTACGATCATGCAGATACTTGTTATCGACCTTGGGACAGACCTGTTTCCCGCTCTTGCGCTTGGCGCCGAGAGGCCGACAAAAGATGTTATGAGCCAGCCTCCGAGAAGCCCGGAAGAGAGGCTCCTGAACTTCAACACGCTCGGCAGGGCATATTTATTCCTCGGCCCTATTGAGGCGCTCGCAGGCATATTCGGATTCTTCTATGTGCTCAATGCCGGAGGATGGCAGTGGGGAACGATGCTCCCTGCGAATAATCTGCTTTATATGCAGGCAACAACAGCATGCCTTGCCGGAATTATCATCTCACAGATAGGCAATGTCTTTGCGTGCCGATCATCTAAAGAATCCGTATTCAGCATCGGGGTCTTCTCTAACAGACTCATCATGTTCGGTATAATGTTAGAGATAATTCTTTCGGCATTTATCATCTACAATCCTATTGCAAATAAAATCTTCGGGACAGCGCCTCCCGGACAAAAGATATTGCTGGCCCTTATTCCTTTCGGCATCGGCCTGTTTTTAGCAGAGGAATTGAGGAAATTTTATGTCAGGAGGCTGGATAGAAAACATCATAATTGAGATATTCACAGTCGTCAGTTAAGTATTGACAATTAATTTCGACAGGAGTAAATTAAAGTCACATAGCAGCCGAGGTTCTCTCAAAGAGAGGACGCGGGGGAACCAGTTTTTTGGGGCGTATTCCAGCAATGGATAGGGCACTTCCAGGCCCGAGCCCGTCAGCTAACCTCGCAGGCATTTGGAAGGGCAATAGCGAGAAAAACTAAACCGCTGCCCGGCGGTTTTTTTATTTCCCCTTTTAGCCCTAAGGAGGAAAGATGTCCATCAAGAATTTTCTCATCGGCAGTCCGATCGAGACCATCCGGGAAAAGCACGAACGTCTCAATAAAAAAATGGGGCTCGCGGTATTCTCATCAGACCCGCTCTCGTCAGTAGCTTACGGAACTGAAGAGATCCTCTTTGCCCTCGTGGTCGGAGGCGCCGCCTTCATGAACTATCTGATGCCCATAGCTGTCGCGATCGTCATCCTTGTTGCGATAGTGGCGACCTCATATTACCAGACCATCCACGCATATTCTTCCGGCGGCGGGGCGTATATCGTCGCGAAAGAAAATCTCGGGGATTATCCCGGCCTTGTCGCAGGAGCGGCGCTTCTTATCGATTATGTGCTTACGGTCACGGTCAGTGTTTCAGCAGGCATCGCTGCCATTACCTCTGCCTTTCCCGGAACGCGGGAATATACCGTTCTTTTCTGTCTCATGGCCATACTGTTTATCACAATGGTCAACCTGAGAGGGGTGAGAGAATCTGGCAAGGTATTTTCGTTTCCGGTCTATCTTTTTGTCGGAAGCCTGCTGCTTCTCATCGGGACGAGTTTTTGGAAATCATCTTCCCTGCCGCATCTTCCGTATAAAGACCTGAAGGATACGACATCAAGCATATTCCCCATCTTTATCATATTGAAGGCATTTGCCTCAGGGTGTGCTACGCTCACCGGGATCGAAGCTGTATCAAACGGGGTGCGCGCATTCAAGGAACCGGAAGCGAAGAACGCCGGCATCACTCTTATATGGATGGCGGTTATCCTCGGCATCCTCACAATAGGCATTGCATATTACGCGAACTATTTCGCTATCATGCCCAATGCGGATGAGACGGTCCTTTCCCAGCTTTCAAGAACGATATTTTCCAAGGGAATTATCTATTACACTATCCAGTTCGCCACAGCCCTGATCCTCATACTTGCAGCAAATACATCGTACGCTGACTTCCCAAGATTGTCTTCCATCATGGCAAATGACCGTTATCTGCCGAGGCAGTTGAGCAACCGCGGGGACAAGCTTGTATTCTCAAACGGCATCCTCATACTCGGTCTTCTTTCCGCCCTGCTGCTTGTGCTCTTCAGGGGCGACACCCACTCGCTTATCCCATTATATGCCGTAGGCGTCTTCACGGCCTTCACCTTATCACAGATCGGCATGGTCAGGCACTGGATGAAGGACAAGGGAAAGGGCTGGCTCAAAAGCGCCTTTATCAACGGCCTGGGCGGCCTTGTCACCGGCGTGGTACTGATAATAATAGCGGTAGAAAAATTCTCACACGGCGCGTGGATGGTGCTCATAGCCATCCCGGTTCTGGTTTATCTGACGCAAAAGGTGCATGAGCATTATCTTTCCGTTGCCGGCCAGCTCTCTCTTGAAAAAGTTGAGCCTGCGAAGGAATATACTCACCATTCGGTGATCATACCTGTGTCAGGCCTTCAGACAGCTGTGTTGAACGCGATCAAGTACGCAAAGGCGCTTTCAGACGATGTGGCTGCGGTCTATGTCTGCCTCGATAACGTAGAGATGGAGCAGATGCAGGCGAAATGGAAGAGTTACGGAATGGGTGTCCCGCTTCTTATCCTGCACTCCCCCTACCGTTCGATCATTGAGCCGCTCATGGATTATATAGACGGAGTACGCGAGCAATATGAAGACGGCGTTATCACGGTCGTGCTGCCGGAGTTCGTGCCTCAGAAGTGGTGGCATCATCTCCTGCATAATCAAACAGCATTGTTCATCAAAGGTATGATCCTGTTCAAGAAAGGAGTTGTGTCCACAAGCGTGCCGCTGCATCTGAAGAGCTGATCTCATTTGAATGCTCATGCAATGACTGCAAAACAAAAAGGGCCGGCAGGATAATCTGCCGGCCCCGGAAATAACAATATTGAAAACTTAATTGATCGTAATTCCCCAGGGTGATCCGGCGTAAGAGCTGTCAGTCGCGGGCGCGAGCTTGATCGTCCCGACAACTGTATTGTTTGTCGTATCAATGACCGATACTGAAACATCTCCGTGGTTTACGACATAAGCCCTGCTGCCTTCAGAATCCACCGCAACTCCTCTCGGCGCCTTGCCAACCTTGATCTCAGCCACAACCTTATCGCTGCCGGTATCAATAACAGTTACCGTGCCTTCTTCTCTTGTGACATATGCCCTGCCCTTTGCAGCGTCAACCCCAATGTACCAGGCGGTATCGCCGACCTTGATAAGGCCCTTGTCCTCCATCTTATCCGCGTCTATTACCATGACCGACCCTTTGCCGTGAATGGCTACAAAAACCTTCTTCTTCACATTATCAACAGCAAGGCCGAGCGGAGTATCAACGGTCTTTATCTTCTTGCTTACTTTATTAGTTGCAGTGTCAACGACTGCAATCTCCCAATCAGTTGAGTTGCTGGCAAATACCTTGCCGTTTAATATATCCACATCAAAAGGGCCTACACCTACATCAATAGTACCTGTAACCTTATTGGTCTTGAGGTCTATTATAGAGATGGTATGGCTGGCGTTCTTCCCGTCCACATAATTCTCGGTATCAGCTGCATACCCTATCCCGGCAGCTGTATCAAGCGCTATCGCCATCGGGCCTACACCAACTTTCACATTACCTACAACCGAATTGCTCTTAAGATCAACTACTGATACGCTGCTGTCGCCTGTGTTGGAATTAACTACATACGCCTTGCCTGAAGCAGCATCCACTTCAATGCCCGCAGGCCAGGTACCGACTCTTATTGTGTTTATGACCTCATTTTTTGCGGGATCAATGACCGATACTGTATTGTTGCCTGAGTTTGTGACATAGACAAGCTTGCCTGCCCCATTGGCCCAGACAGGGATGGCAAATACTGCAACTGCAATAATTGAAGCTAAGAATTTCCAAAAACTTTTCGATCTCATTTTCTCTCCTTTAAATTTGTTTATATTATTTCATACTGTTAAACAGCATCTTTAAACAATTCTAATCAACAGCAACATCCCACGGCGAACCCGCATACGGGCTGCCCGGGGTAAGGCTCAGTTTTATAGTCTTAACGAGGACATTGTTTTCCGTGTCTATGACTGAAACGCTGACGTCTTTGTGGTTCGTAACATAGGCCCGGTTATTTGCAGAATCAACAGCAATGCCAAGCGGGTCATTGCCGACCCTTATAGAGCCCGTGACCTTGTTTAAAGAGGCATCAATTATACTGACAGTATTAGCTGATCTGTTAGGGACATATAATCTGTTATGCACGGTATCAACCCCTATATACCACGGGTTCTTGCCGACTTTTATACTGGCAACAACCTTGTTGTTTTCAGGATCTATGGCTGAGATGCTGTTGCTGTTATGATTGGCTACATATACTCTGTCGCTTACAGAGCTGTATGCTGCGCCGAGAGGCACATTGCCGACAGGTATTGTTGCCATGACTGAATTCTTCTTCAGGTCAATTACAGAAACGCTGTCCTCGCCGGAATTAACCACAAACAGCTTGTTCCTTCCGGGGTCGAGCGCCAACCCGAAAGGCTCTTTGCCGGCCTTTATATTGCCTGTTGAAGTATTATTGCCAAGATCCACAATCGATATTGTGTTGTTGCTGTTATCCGTATTGGTGACATAGGCCTTTTTTGACGCGGTGTCCAATGCAATGTGCATCGGGCCTGTCCCGACTTTTATCTTTCCGATAATAGAGTTGCTCTTAAGGTCTATTACCGCGACATTATTGTCAGAAGGGCCGGAGTTGACAATATAGGCCTTACGGGATTCATGGTCGATCGCGATGCCTGACGGCCATACACCGACCCTGATCGTATTTACAACCTCTGCCTTTGAAGCATCAATGACCGATACGGTATTATTGCCCGCATTGGTAACATAGACCATTTTTGCCGGAGCGGTGCTCTTGGCTATCGCAAAAAAAGGCGCTGCCATCATTAAAAACAGAAAAAAAGAAAATAAAAAGATCTTAATATTCCTTAAAATCATTTCCCCTCCTGTTTTTTAAAAAATTAATAAGATACCGAGTTTATTTATATAGTTTTATGGCTTGACTTGTCAAGCGTTATGCATGCTGCCTTATATATTCAGCAACCTTTCTTTTATACTCCTGATGAATGGCCTTTGTTACTTTGCCCGGGCCGCTGCTTATCTTTATCTTGTCCACCATTGAAACAGGCATTACCTCCATCGTTGTGTTTGATATAAAGACTTCACCGGCACAATAGATATGGGACGGCCTGAACTTTCCCTCGCGAACCTTTATACCAAGCTCTTCCGCAATTCCGATAATGGCCGTGCGCGTAATGCCGTTAAGGATGCCGACACTGATTTCAGGTGTGTAAAGTGTTCCGTTCTTTACAAAGAAGATGTTGCTTATCGTTCCCTCGGCAATATAGCCGCTGTAATTCAGCATCACCGCCTCATACGCGCCTCTCTCTTTCCCCTCTATCTTTGCGAGTATGTTGTTCAGAAAGTTAAGCGACTTGATCGCAGGGTCAATAGACTTGTTGAAGTTCCGCCGGGTATTCACTATCGCAATATTGACGCCGCTCTTATAATAAGCAGAGAGGTATCCCTGAAATGGATTCGCAATAATTACGAAGGTGGGTTTCGGACAGAGCTCCGGATCCAGCCCGATAGGCCCCCTGCCCCTTGATACTGTTATTCTTATATAGGCGTCAGACAGCCTGTTCGCCTTAACGGTCTTGTTTACAGCCCTGATTATCGCTTCAGGAGTTTTGGATATATCTAATCTGATAAGAGCTGCGGAATTAAAGAGCCTTCCGATATGTTCTTCGATCTTAAAGGCCACACCATTATACGCCCTGAGAGTTTCATAAATGCCGTCGCCGTAGAGAAACCCGTGGTCAAAGACAGAGACAACCGCCTTACTGTCGGGAACAAGCCTGTTATTCAGGTAGATCATATGTTCCTGTTTACGTTCCGATCAGCTGTTCAAGTTCCTTAAGCTGTTTCTTTTCACCCATGGCAATCAGCGTGTCACCTGTCTTTATAATGCTTGATGATGTGGGGTTGAACTCCATCTCTCCGGTCTCTCTCTTTATCGCCACAATGATGACCCTCAATGCCTTGCGCAGCCCGCATTCATCAAGCGTCCTGCCGGTAAAGTTTGATTCCTTCTTCACCTTTACCTCTTCTATCTGAAGCTCAAGGTTTCCGCTTCGTGTTGCAAACTCTAAAAAGTCTACAACTGACGGCTTGAGAAGCGTGTGCGCTATCCTGAGCCCGCCGATCTGATAAGGCGAGATGACGTTGTCAGCCCCTGCCCTGAGAAGTTTCTTGTCAGACCCTTCCTCGCCTGCCCTTGCAACTATCCTGAGTTTAGGGTTCAGGCCTCTGGCGGAAAGGACAACATACAGGTTGTCGGCATCTGACGGCAGCACCGATATCAGCCCCCTTGCCCTCTCAATACCAGCCTCCTTAAGGTCCGCATCCTGTGTCGCATCCCCTTTCAGCATGAGCACGCCGGGGCTTGCAAGCGCAGGGTTTTCGACTGAATTCTCAATCACTACAAATGGCGCCCCGTGCTGGAGCATCTCCTTGCAGATGATCTTTCCCATCCTCCCGTGTCCGCAGATAATATAGTGGTCTTTTATGCTCTGAATTTTCTTGTCCAATTTGCTCCTCCCGAAAACCTCTCTGATTTCTCCTTCAAAGATCAACCTGGCGCCGACGCCAAGCGCGTAGAGCATCGCTCCCACGCCAAACATTATAAGAATGATGGTAAAAGACCTGCCTGCCTGTGAAAGCGGGTGGATCTCCCCGTACCCTACAGTTGTCAGGGTTATGATCGTCATGTAAAGGGAATCGAACAGATTCCATCCCTCTACAAAAAAATAGCCTGCTGTGCCAAACGATATAACCCCGGCAATGACTAATATCGGGCTTATTATCCTTTCCCTTACATTCATGGTCATTAATTATAAAGAATTACAAATAGTTTTTTCGGTTTATTTTCTCTCAACAATAGCAAAACCAGGCATCACCGCGTTACAGACCAAATCTTCCAGCTGGCTATAATCATATTTCAATTGCGCCGCCCTTAAGCAAGCATAATATATGTTTTTTTCTTCTTGCATGATCACCGCAGGCGCGATACTTTTTTTCAAAAGCATAGCTGTTAAAATCAACCTCCCGATGCGGCCATTGCCATCGGAAAATGGATGTATCTGCTCAAATCTTGCGTGGATATTTGAAACATGCGCAATATTATCCTTTTGCCCTCTGCTTATGTCCTCGATAATACCCTGCATTAACGCCGGAACTTTGATATAGTTTGCCGTAGGCACATTAGAACCGACAATGCGCACGCCATGCCTGCGATAAAAACCGGCATCATCTTTGATCCCATTCATCAAAATACTATGCAATTTTAATATTAAATCTTCGTTGATTTTATTTTTGCCTTCAAGATACCCAAAAAGATATTGCAAAGCTGTTTGATGATTTTTAACCTCAAGCTGTTCGATCAGGCTTTTATCGGGTATTGATCTGTTATTGAAAATAATATCAGCCGTTTCATCTTCCGATAAGGTTGAACCCTCTATCTTGTTGGAATTATATGTAAGAGAAAGTAAAAACTGATCATAAATATCTGGGTTTTTTAAAATTATATTCAGGATATTCCGATTCTCATCGGATTTTTTTGCGATCAACTCTTTTTTTGCCGCCAAAACAGTTTCGGGTATTATTGTCTGCCCGGTATATGCTTTATATAACGCATCAATTGCATCTTCCTGTTTTTTTCTCGGTTTAGCTTTCTCATTCCACCAATTATTAAGCGCGACAAAAGAGACGCCGATTTTGGCGGCCATTTCAGTCTGCGTCAGTCCTGATATCTTCTGAATGATCTTAAGCTTCTCTTTGGTATTCATAAAGCCATATTATCAAACTTTATAAAGTTTGTCTATATTTATGGATTTTATAAAGTTTCACTATTTACAAAATCAATTTTTGATAGCAAGTCGCGGAGAATTGAATGGGAGTGAGAAATTATGCCCCAATAATTATATTGCAGAAAATAAAAGAGGGATGAGCCTGTTTGTATTGCACATGCAGGCTCATCCCTCTTGAAAATTTATTCTTGTTCTTCAGTGCTGATAAAAGTATCCCTGTATCTCGGCATGCCCGTGCCGGCAGGAATAAGCCTTCCCATGATCACATTCTCTTTAAGCCCTCTCAGTTCATCGGTCGCGCCGCCTATTGCCGCTTCTGTGAGCACCCTTGTGGTCTCCTGGAAAGAGGCTGCGGAGATAAAGCTGTATGTGCTCAAAGATGCCTTGGTGATACCAAGAAGTATAGGCTTCGCCTTTGCAGGCTGCCCCTTCTGCTTCAGGGCCTTCAGGTTCTCGGCCTCAAAGTCCGCCTTGTCAACCTGCTCGCCTTCGAGAAATCCTGTATCGCCTGAATCCTCGATCTTCACCTTCTTCATCATCTGCCTGGCAATGACTTCTATGTGCTTGTCGTTAATGGAGACGCCCTGAAGCCTGTAGACCTTCTGCACCTCTCCGACAAGATAACGCTGAAGCTCTTTGGGCCCGAGGATCTCCAATATGCTGTGCGGGTTCACAGAGCCGTCCATGAGCGGTTCGCCGGCCTTCACAAACTCGCCTTCGTTGACACTCAGGTGTTTACCCTTTGGTATGTTGTACTCCCTCGTATCCGTGCCGCCTCTTACGTTTACTACTCTCATACCCTTGTGAAAGCCCTTGAATTCCACGATACCGTCGATCTCGCTGACGACAGCATGCTCTTTCGGCTTCCTTGCCTCAAAGAGTTCTGCAACACGCGGAAGTCCTCCGGTGATGTCCTTTGTCTTTGAGGTCTCTCTCGGGATCTTGGCTATTATGTCGCCGGGATGAACGATATCACCCCTGTCAACAAGAAGATGAGAACCAAGTGAAAGCAGGTACCGCGCAATATTGTTCGTGCCCGGGATCTTTTGTGTGGCCCTTCCCTGTTCGTCCTTAATGGAAAGCCTCGGCCTTCTGTCAGGCGGGTACTCGATGACAACTTTATGCGAAAGCCCTGTAACTTCATCAACCTCTTCCTTGACCGTTACGCCTTCTATGATATCTCCAAGCGCTATCTTGCCGCCGACCTGCGTGACGATCGGTATTGAGTACGGATCCCATTCCACGAGCAGGTCTCCCGCGTTTATCTTCTCATTGTCCTTGACCTTTATCTTTGCTCCATAAACTACGGAATATTTCTCCTTCTCTCTTCCTTTTGAATCCACGATCGCGATGCTTCCATTGCGGGTAAGCGCGACAAGAGAACCTTCCCTGTCCTTGACCGTTGAGAGGTCAATGAACTGGACTGATCCGTTATTCTTGGCCTTAAGCACACTCTGCTCGACCATCCTTGTTGCGGTACCGCCGATATGGAAGGTTCTCATCGTAAGCTGTGTTCCGGGCTCACCTATGGACTGCGCGGCCACGATTCCAACTGCTGCGCCTATCTCTACAGGCTCGCCTTTCCCAAGATCCCTGCCGTAACACTGCCTGCAGACACCGTGTTTTGACTCACATGTAAGAACAGACCTGATCTTGACGTTGCTTATGCCCGCCCCGACTATATCCTGTGAAAGCTGGCTGTTTATCTCAACGCCTCTCTTTGCGATCACCTTCCCGGTTATCGGGTCCTTGACCTCTTCCGCTGATACTCTTCCGAATATCCTCTCTTCAAGCGGTTCAATGATCTCGCCGCTCTCTACGAGGCTTGCGACCTCGATCCCGTCACGGGTGCCGCAGTCATCTTCTGAAATTACAACATCCTGGGTGACATCAACCAGCCTTCTTGTCAGGTAACCTGAGTTAGCTGTCTTTAATGCCGTGTCTGCAAGTCCCTTTCTCGCGCCGTGTGTCGAGATGAAATATTGAAGCGGCGCCAGCCCTTCCCTGAAGTTAGCGGTTATCGGGGTCTCGATGATCTCACCCGAAGGCTTGGCCATAAGTCCTCTCATTCCTGCCAGCTGCCTTATCTGTGCGGCAGAGCCCCTTGCGCCGGAATCCGCCATCATGAAGATATTATTAAATGAACGGAGCTCTTTAAGTTCGTCGTCAGTAAGCTTTTCAACATGCTTTACGCCTTCAGCTCCCAGTTCCTTCATCATCGCCTCGGCGACCTTCTCTGTGACCTGCGCCCATATGTCCACAACCTTGTTATACCGCTCGCCGTTTGTGATAAGGCCGTCAGAATACTGGTTTTCCACATCAAGGACCTCATGTTCCGCCTTCTTTATGAACTCGGTCTTCTGGTGCGGGATATGCATGTCATCTATGCAGATCGAGGAGCCTGACCTGGTCGCGTATTTGAACCCTATCTTCTCGATATTATCAAGGAAAGCGACCGTCTCTTTTCTTCCAACCCTCTTGTAATAATAGCTGATGAGCTTTCCGACCTCTTTCTTGGTCATTACCTTGTTCACCATCTCATATGGTATCGCATCAATTACTATCTCATTAAGGATGATACGGCCGACTGTAGTGTCGACAAAAGAACCGTTCATCCTCACCTTGACAGCCGCATGCTCGCTCACTACTCCCGCGTCATAAGCAATCCTCACTTCTTCAGGGCCGTAGAAGACCTTGCCTTCCCCTTTTGCCCCTGTCTTCTTCTTTGTGAGGTAATAAATACCAAGTACCATGTCCTGAGAAGGTATCGTTATCGGCTCGCCGTTGGAAGGGTTGAGTATATTGTTAACAGACATCATAAGCACCCTTGCCTCTATCTGCGCCTCTATGGAAAGAGGAATATGTATAGCCATCTGGTCGCCGTCAAAGTCAGCGTTAAATGCCGTACATACGAGCGGGTGAAGTTTTATGGCCTTGCCCTCTACAAGCACAGGGTCAAATGCCTGAATACCGAGCCTGTGAAGCGTCGGCGCCCTGTTAAGAAGGACCGGATGCTCCCTGATGACCTCGTCAAGACAGTCCCAGATGGCCTCATCTCCCCTCTCAACCATCTTCTTTGCGGCCTTTATCGTAGTGACGTATCCCTTCTCTTCAAGCTTGCTGAATACAAAAGGGGTGAAGAGCTCAAGCGCCATGCTCTTTGGAACACCGCATTGATGAAGTTTAAGGTCAGGCCCGACAACGATAACCGAACGGCCTGAATAGTCAACCCTCTTTCCAAGAAGGTTCTGCCTGAAACGCCCCTGCTTGCCCTTGAGCATATCACTGAGTGATTTGAGAGGCCTCTTTGTTGCTGCCTTCAGAACCTTGCTTCTCCTGCCGTTATCAAACAGCGCGTCAACAGCCTCCTGGAGCATCCTCTTTTCATTACGTATGATAACGCTTGGAGCCTTAAGCTCCATAAGCCTCTTGAGCCTGTTGTTTCTGTTAATGACCCTTCTGTAAAGGTCGTTAAGGTCAGATGTTGCGAATCTGCCGCCTTCAAGCGGAACCAGCGGGCGAAGGTCCGGCGGAAGCACCGGGATGACATCCATTATCATCCAGTCAGGCTTGTTGCCTGATTTCCTGAACGCCTCTACAACCCTCAGCCTCTTGGTAAGTTTTCTCTTGACCCCCAAAGAGGAGGATGCCTGGATCTTTTTCCTTAATTCCTTGCTAAGGGCGTCAAGGTCTATGGTCCTGAGCAGTTCCCTTACAGCCTCTGCGCCTATACCAGCCTTGAAAGTGTCGCCTAATTCCTGTGTCTTTTTTCTAAACTCCTCATCTGTCAGAAGGTCTTTCTCCTTCAGCTTCGTATCGCCGGGGTCAACAACAACATAGCTCTCAAAATAGAGCACCCTCTCAAGCTGCCTCATTGTCATATCAAGAAGAGTGCCTATCCTTGAAGGGATACCCTTTAAAAACCATATATGGGCAACAGGTGTCGCGAGTTCTATGTGGCCGAGCCTTTCCCGTCTTGCCTTTGCCTGAATGACCTCAACTCCGCACTTATCACAGACAACTCCCCTGTGTTTCATCCTCTTGTACTTGCCGCATATGCACTCCCAGTCCTTGACAGGGCCGAATATCTTGGCGCAGAAAAGGCCGTCCCTTTCAGGTTTAAAGGTACGGTAGTTTATCGTCTCAGGCTTTGTCACCTCTCCATATGACCATGCCCTTATCTTTTCAGGAGAGGCAAGCTTTATCTTTATCACCTCAAACTCTGTCGGGTTCTTCGGCTTTTCAAAAATCGAATATATATCTTCCACGTATTAATTACCCCCCTTTCCCTTATCCGAGGCTGTATGTTTGAGCTTCTCAGAACCCTGATCTCCGCCGTTTGACAGCTTATCCTCCAGCAGTTCCACATCAAGGCCAAGGCTCTGAAGCTCCTTGATAAGAACATGGAATGATTCAGGAACTCCGGGCTCAAGATTCGCATCGCCTTTGACTATCGCCTCATAAACGCGAGACCTTCCTGCCACATCGTCACTCTTTACGGTAAGAAACTCCTGAAGTGTGGATGCAGCGCCGTATGCCTCAAGCGCCCAGACCTCCATCTCGCCGAGCCTCTGTCCGCCGAACTGTGCCTTGCCTCCGAGCGGCTGCTGCGTTACAAGTGAATAAGGCCCTATGGAACGCGCGTGCATCTTGTTCTCAACAAGGTGATGGAGCTTCATCATATACATGCAGCCTACCGTGACCGGGTTGCTGAAAGGCTCGCCGGTCTTTCCGTCATGCAGGATTATCTGTCCGCTTGCGGGCAGATTTGCCGATCTTAAAAGCTCCTTTATCTCTGTCTCTTTAATGCTTTCAAAAACAGGAGTAGCAACAAAGAGCCCCAGCTCCTTTGCCGCCCAGCCCAGGTGGATCTCCAGGATCTGGCCCACATTCATACGGGAAGGAACGCCGAGAGGATTAAGGACTATGTCAATTGGCGTCCCGTCAGGCATATAAGGCATATCCTCTTCAGGAACTATGATAGAGATAACTCCTTTATTGCCGTGCCTTCCGGCCATCTTGTCGCCGACCTGGATTTTCCTCTTCATGGCTATATATACCTTTACGGTTTTAAGCACCCCGGGAGGAAGCACATCGCCTTTCTTAAAGTTCTCCTTCTTCTCTTCGTAATAGCTTTCAAGCTTCTTTAGACCAGAGAGGATATCCTTTGCAATTGATACAACCTCTTCCATGATGTTCTCGTTTGCAATACCTATCTTTGAAAGGAGCCTGTCAGGAACCTCTTCAAGTATCTTTGCCGTAAGCTGTTTCCCTTTCGCACAAAGGATACTGCTTGTCTTTTGAGACTTTATCCCTTCAGTAAGCGTCTGATTCAGCAGAAGCTTTCTCATCCTGGCATAGTTGTTCTCTTTTAATACGGCCTCTTCATCTTCGTGGTCGCGTTCAAGGCGGGCTATCTCATCTTCTTCAATGCTCTTTGCCCTCTTGTCCTTCTGTGCGCTCTTTCTTGTGAATATCTTTACATCCAGCACAGTACCGTTGATCCCGGGCGGAACATAAAGGCAGTCCTCTCTGACCTCTTCAGCCTTTTCACCGAAGATAGCCCTGAGCAATTTTTCTTCAGGTGTAAGCTGTGTCTCGCTCTTTGGAGTGACCTTGCCGACAAGTATATCTCCGGGTTTGATCTTCGCCCCTATTCTGATTATCCCGCTCTCATCAAGGTTCCTGAGGGCCTCTTCTCCGATATTCGGTATATCCCTTGTTATCTCTTCAGGCCCCAGCTTTGTCTCCCTGGCCTCTATAGAGAACTCTTCGATATGTACTGATGTATAAACATCCTCTTTTACGAGGCGTTTGCTGATAATAATGGCATCCTCAAAGTTGTACCCTCCCCAAGGCATGAAAGCAAGCATGACATTCTTGCCGAGAGCCAGTTCGCCCATATCGGTAGCAGGCCCGTCAGCTATTACCTGGCCTTTTTTTACATGATCCCCCAGCTTCACGATAGGCTTCTGATTAACGCTCGTAGCCTGATTGGATCTGTAGAATTTTACGAGGGTATAAATATCCACCCCTCCGTCATCAGCCTTGATTATGATCCTTGAACAATCAACAGACGCTATCTCTCCCGGCCGTTTTGCAGTTATAACAACTCCCGAACCCTTGGCTGCGACCACTTCCATTCCGGTTCCAACCCTCGGGGCTTCCGTATGGAGCAGCGGGACAGCCTGCCTCTGCATGTTTGAGCCCATGAGCGCCCTGTTTGCGTCATCATTTTCAAGAAAAGGAATGAGCGCGGTTGCAACACTGACGATCTGTTTTGGAGAAACATCCATATACTGAATATCATTGGGGTTCAGCATCTTGAAGTCCCCGCCTGACCGGCCTGCGACAGTCTCGCCTATGAGATTGCCGTCCTTATCCAGAGGAGTCGTTGACTGCGCAATGATATGCTTTTCACCGTCTATGGCAGACAGGTACTCGATCTCTTTTGCCGCGGTGCCGTCTTTCACTTTTCTGTAAGGCGTTTCTATAAAACCAAAATCATTGACCCTTGCATAAGTGGCCAGCGATGTTATCAGTCCTATGTTTGGCCCTTCAGGAGTTTCAACAGGACATATACGGCCGTAATGCGTCGGGTGAACGTCCCTGACCTCAAAACCTGCCCTCTCCCGTGTAAGGCCTCCGGGCCCGAGGGCGCTGAGCCTTCTCTTATGCGTTATCTCTGACAAGGGATTCGTCTGATCCATGAACTGGCTCAGCTGGCTCGATCCGAAGAACTCCTTGATCACGGCGATAACCGTCTTTGCGTTTATAAGGTCATGCGGCATTGCAGTCTCAAGTTCCGCAAGTATCATCTTTTCCTTGATAGCCCTCTCCATCCTCACAAGGCCTATCCTGAACTGATTTTCCAGAAGCTCGCCGACAGCTCTTATCCTTCTGTTCCCCAGATGGTCGATATCATCGATCTCGCCCCGTCCGGCCCTCAGCTCCAACAGATATTTGAATATTTCGATAATATCTTCATTCGTCAGGATCCTCGTCTCAAGAGGAATGTTAAGACGCAGGCGCTTGTTAAGCTTCAGCCTTCCTACAGTTGAAAGATCGTATCTCTTGGGGTCAAAGAAGAGCCCGTTAAAGAGCGCTTCAGCATCGGCAATAGAAGGCGGATCACCGGGCCTCAGTTTTTTATATATCTGCGTGAGAGCCTCTTCCTTGGTCTTTACCTTGTCCATGATCAATGTGTTTCTCAGGGAAGGAAGATACCTGATGCCGTCAATGAACAACAGCTGAAGTTCAACTTCTTTAAAAGAAGATATCTTGTTAAATATATCCTCGCTTATCTCTTCATTGCTTTCCAGGATGACCTCTCCGGTCTCAGGGTCAATGATGTCCTTCAGCGTAACCCTGCCTATCAGGTCTTCTTTTAATAGAGGAATGCTCTCTATCCCCGCAGCCTGGATCTTCTTGTATATGGATTCGGAGATCTTGCCGTTCTCTTTTACGATGACCTCTTTTGTCTTTGGAGCAATTATCTCGATAGCTGCCCTTAACCCCACCAGCACATCGCTTACCTTACGGGTAGCTGCGCCTTTTTTGATAGTTACGATTTCAGTGGGATAATATTTTTTAAGGATATCTTCTTCTGAATGGTCAAGGGCCTTGAGTATTATCGTGGCAGGGAGTTTCTTCCTTCTGTCGATCCTTACATAAAGGATATCTTTTGAATCGAACTCAAAGTCAAACCATGACCCTCTTGCCGGAATTATCCGGGCAGAAAAAAGCGTTTTACCGCCTAAGCTCGTCTTTACCTTATCCGGGCTGAAAAAGACTCCGGGAGACCTGTGCAGCTGGCTTACAATGACCCTTTCGATGCCGTTAATAATAAAAGTGCCTGTATCCGTCATCAACGGGAGCTCCCCTAAATAGACTTCCTGCTCCCTTGATTCTTTTATTATCTTTTTGCCGGAATCATCTTTTTCCCAGAGATTCAGCCTGACCTTTATCTTTAAAGGGGTCGCGTAGTTCACGCCCCTCTCCAGGCATTCCCGTGCATCAAATTTAGGCTTGCCGACTATATATTCGACAAACTCCATGGATGCTGTTTCATTATAATCAAATATAGGGAACACGCTGCTGAAAGCCGCCTGTAAACCTATATCCTCTTTTTTGGAAGGCGGGATGTCCTGCTGTAAGAAACGGTAATAAGATCGCTTTTGTATCTCAAGAAGATCAGGAATGGCAAGCACCTCTTCTGACGACTTCCCAAGATTTTTTCTAACCCTCGAACTACTGGCCATATTTCTCCTTTGGTAAACAGAAGTTTATCCATCGGGCACAGTCCGGCATCTAAACCGTCTGTGCCCGAAACTCGTATATCAATTATTTACTTAACTTCTACAGATGCGCCCTGCTCCACAAGCTTTGCCTTGATAGCCTCTGCTTCGTCCTTTGTCACACCGGTCTTAACGGGATTCGGCGCGCCGTCAACAAGGTCTTTTGCCTCTTTAAGTCCGAGGCTGGTTATCTCCCTGACAACCTTGATCACCTGTATCTTCTTGTCACCTGCGGCAGTAAGAACTACATCAAAGCTTGTCTTCTCTTCCACAGCCGCTGCTGCCGGAGCTGCCCCTGCTGCTGCTACCGCGACAGGCGCTGCCGCGCTGACGCCGTATCTTGTCTCAAACTCCTTAATGAACTCTGATATCTCCAGAATCGTCATCTTGTCAATAAATCCAAATACATCTTCCTTTGTTGCAGACATGTTCCCTCCTGATTTTTTTTAATATAAATTATAAATTTAGTTTATGAATCACGCTTAGTCTTAAGCGCTTCCATTGCGTAAATGATCTGAGCGACTGACGCATTCAGCAGCCTTGCAAGCTTGCTGACAGGCGACTGCATGGCTCCGATAAGCATTGACAGCTGGACTTCTCTTGACGGAAGCTCTGAGATGGTCTTGATCTGCGCGGCATTGCAGACCCCGCCTTCGACCATTCCTCCCTTGATCTGGAGCTTTTCATTCGCCTTGCTGAATTCAAGCATCTGCTTGGCAAGCATAACAGGATCACCATAGCCGAACGCTACCCCTACAGGGCCTTTGAACATCTCTTTTGCGGCATTAACAGGCGTCTCAACTGCGGCTCTCTTGGCAAGCGTGTTCTTGACTACCCTGTATTCGAAGGAATGTTCCCTCAGCTTCTTCCTGAGATCGGATATTTCCTCAACAGTGAGTCCCCTATAATCGGTAAAGATAAGACCTGTTGCCTTGCTGAACTTTTCCTGGAGCTCTGTTATTACACGGACTTTCTCTTCTTTTTTCAGCTTCTTTCCCCCCTTTCCATATAATCAGAGACCCCGGTTTGAGAGTTGAAAATTAAGAGTTGAGAGTTTAACGTTATTTAAAATAACTAACCTTAAACCTTTCACTTTCAGTTTTTAACTTTTTTCCGATCTGCGCAGGTCGATACGGCCCGTTTCCGGTCTCGTGTCTCTCTTGTTTAAGCCGCCCGTAAAAAGGGGCAGCGCCTGCGGTCTCCGACCTTTATATTTATCAGCCTTATAATGGCTGATTCCTGCAATCTATGCCGGTACTGCCGTCTGGGTATCCACGGGCACACCCGCTCCCATTGTTGATGAAACAGATATCTTCTTTAAAAATTTCCCTTTGCTGGTAGAAGGCTTTGCCCTGACAATGGATTTAATTACCGACTGGGCGTTATCAAAAAGCTTTTCGCTCTCAAATGAGACCTTCCCTATCGGGACATGGATAATAGCTCCCTTTTCTGTCTTGTACTCTACCTTTCCGGCCTTTGCCTCTTTAACGGCATTTGCCACGTCAAAAGTTACAGTGCCTGTCTTCGGGTTGGGCATAAGGCCTCTGGGGCCCAGCAGCTTGCCGATCTTGCCGACAACACCCATGATGTCAGGAGTTGCAATTACCCGGTCAAACTCAAACCAGCCCTTGCTTATCTTATCGGCAAGGTCCTCGGCGCCCACCTCATCAGCTCCGGCATCCATGGCCTCTTTGCCCTTATCGCCTTTTGCAAAAACCACGACCCGCACTTCCTTCCCAAGCCCGTGCGGCAGAACAACACTGCCCCTTACAAGCTGGTCGGATTTCTTGGCGTCAATGCCGATATTAACGGCAAGGTCAACGGTTTCATCAAACTTCGTATGCGCAAGCCCCTTGACAAGGTCAATTGCCTCTTTCAGGTTATACTGATTTTCCCTGTTTATCTTTCCTTTTGCTTCATCATGTTTCTTGCTCATTGTTCCCCCAATAAAAAATCAAAATTGATATTGAATTTTTAACCTGTTATCTCTACGCCCATGCTCCTGGCAGTTCCTTTTATGGTCTGCATAGCCTTTTCAAGATCGAATGCATTTAAATCCGGCATCTTGGTCTTGGCTATCTCTTCCACCTGTGCCATGGATATCTTCCCGACTTTATCTTTGTTGGGAACACTGGAGCCTTTGATTATACCGGCTGCCTTCTTTATAAGCTGAGAGGCGGGCGGCGTCTTTAAGATAAAAGTAAATGACCTGTCCTTGTATATGGTAAGAAGAACCGGAACGATGGTATCTCCCATAGCCTTTGTCTGAGCATTAAAGGAGTTGCAGAAATCCATAATATTGATGCCGTGAGGCCCGAGCGCAGGCCCTATCGGCGGAGCCGGATTAGCCTTCCCTGCAGTTACCTGAAGTTTTACCATTGCTGTTACTTCTTTTTGTGGTGCCATTTATTCCTCCAACAAATCCGATTTATTTTTATGTCTTTTCAACCTGTAAGAAATCCAGCTCAACAGATGTCTGCCTGCCGAACACGCTGACCATGATCTTCAGCTTATTGTGAATGTCATCTATCTCATCAACAAAACCGTTGAAATTGGCAAAGGCGCCGTCAGTTATCCGTACATCATCACCCTTGTTGAACTGGGTCTTGACCCTTGATGAAGATCCGTCTTCCATCTGCCGTATAATAACGTCCACTTCATCCTGCTGAAGCGGGGCAGGTATTTCGCCGCCTACGAACCCTGTGACCCTCGGGGTGCTGCTGACAAGGTGCCACGTCTCGTTATTAAGTTCCATCTTTATCAGGATATATCCCGGATAGAACTTCCTTTCCAACTGCTTCTTTTTCCCGGCCTTCAACTCTACCACCTTTTCGGTAGGTATCATGATCTGCTCGATCTTTTCGGTCAGCCCCCGCCTGCGCGCGCCGTCCTCAATAGTTGCCTTTACCTTATCCTCAAAGCCGGAGTAAATATGCACAACATACCATTCCATAGTTATAATCCTTTTACTTGATAACTAATTCTATTAGTTTGGAAAGCACCAGATCTATCACTCCAAGGAAAAATGCCGTAATAAATACCAGCACAAGCACGACCTTGGTCGAACCTATCACTTCCTCCTTACCTGGGAAAACAACCTTCTTTAATTCTGTCTTTACTTCCGTAAAAAATAATTTTATCTTTTCGAACACTTTTTCCGCCTTCCCTTTAAAATAAAGTTAAATGGCAGGCCAGGAGGGATTTGAACCCCCAGCCCTCGGATTTGGAGTCCGGCGCTCTACCGTTAGAGCTACTGGCCTATACCAAAATCAAAATAATAATTTTAAATTTAAATTAAGGTTATAAAAAATTACCTGCTTAATTTTGATCTTTAATCTTTGGGTTTTCTCTATGCCTTTGTCTCTTTATGAATTACGTGCTGCCTGCAATGCTTGCAGTATTTCTTGAGATTAAGCTTCTCTTTTGTGTTCTTCTTGTTCTTTGTAGTGGAGTAGTTCTTATTCTTGCAGCTTGTACACTGTAAAAGTATTATATCCTGCATTTATCCCGTTTCCTTTTAGTGTTTTAGAATATGTTCGGTTCTATTCAATGACCTTTGCGACAACACCTGCTCCCACTGTCCTTCCGCCCTCTCTCACCGCAAACCTCAATCCCTCTTCCATCGCTATGTTGCTTATGAGCTCAACTTCTATATTGACGTTGTCTCCGGGCATTACCATCTCTACTCCCTCAGGCAGCTGCGCTATTCCCGTTACGTCCGTCGTCCTGAAGTAAAACTGCGGCCTGTATCCTTTAAAGAACGGCGTATGCCTTCCGCCCTCTTCTTTTGTAAGTATGTATACTTCCGCATTGAACTTCTTGTGCGGGGTTATGCTCCCTGGCTTTGCCAATACCATGCCTCTTTCAACTTCGTCTTTGGCCGTTCCCCTGAGAAGCCTACGTTCTCTCCTACTTTCAATATTCCTCTTTCTACTCTGCCTGTACAGACTGTCCCTCTTCCTGAGATGCTGAATACGTCTTCTATCGGCATAAGGAACGGCTTGTCTGTGTCTCTTACAGGTGTCGGTATGTAACTGTCCAAAGCGTCCATCAGCTCTTTCAGGCTCTTGTATTCTTCTGCGTTAGGGTCTGTGCTGGTGCTCTCTATTGCTTTGAGCGCGGATCCCTTGATTATTGGAACATCATCCCCAGGAAAGTCATATTTGCTTAAGAGCTCTCTTATCTCCATCTCTACAAGCTCTAACAGTTCAGGGTCATCTACCTGGTCTGTCTTGTTCATGTATACGATTATGTACGGAACTCCTACCTGTCTTGCAAGAAGGATATGCTCTCTCGTCTGCGGCATCGGCCCGTCTGCTGCCGACACTACAAGCACTGCTCCGTCCATCTGCGCCGCTCCTGTTATCATGTTCTTTACGTAATCAGCATGCCCCGGACAGTCTACATGCGCGTAGTGCCTTGCCGCTGTCTGGTATTCTACATGCGCTGTTGCTATGGTTATTCCCCTTGCCTTCTCTTCAGGGGCATTGTCTATGGAATCATATGCGCGGTATGTCGCTCCGCCGCCAAATGCCAAATATTTAGTTATAGCTGCCGTTAATGTCGTCTTCCCATGGTCAACATGCCCTATTGTTCCTACGTTAACGTGCGGCTTCCCTCTGTCAAATTTCGCCTTTGCCATTACTCCCCTCCTTTATTCCCCTTTGCCAACTGAGCTACATGGGCGTCTCCTTTATAATGGAGCGGGAAACGGGACTCGAACCCGCGACCCTCAGCTTGGAAGGCTGACGCTCTACCACTGAGCTACTCCCGCACACAATAAAGTTAAAAGTGAAAAATTAAAAAACCTTTTGATCCTTTAACTCTTAACTTTTAATTCTCAACTTTCAAATACAAAGTCTGCAAAGCAAACTTTGCATGGTGGAGAGGGGAGGATTCGAACCTCCGAAGGCGGAGCCGTCAGATTTACAGTCTGATCCCTTTGGCCACTCGGGAACCTCTCCTGATCCAAAGTCAAGAGTAAAAAGTGAAGGACTTTATGTCTTCAACTTATAACTCTCAACCACTCTGTTTCAATGGAGCCGATGAGAGGATTTGAACCCCCGACCAGCTGATTACAAATCAGCTGCTCTACCAACTGAGCTACATCGGCAATCACAATATCTTAAGAAAAAAACAACAGTCCAGCCTTTGCACAAAGATTCACTGTACGTTCCCGCAAACGCTTAAAGCAAACCATTAAGTACAAACCGCATGGGATAGATAATATAATAAAAACAGTCCGTTTTGGTCAACTTGCATTATAGCACGGACATTTTTTCTTTTACAAGTACTGGAATAATATTTGCTAAATAATAAAAATTATATTTCACAACCCCTAATATATCACCATATAACTTTAAAGAGCCTATTTAAGAAAAGCCCTCTTGCATGTGAAAAGATTTTCTGTTAAAACTATAAATACCTCGATTAATTATCAACATCTACAAATAACAATAGTTAAAAGGAGGATCAGATGAAAAATCTTAAGTTATTGCTTGTTGTTGCAGTTATTGCAGGGTTAGTGTTTATCTATGAGACATCCAGAGCCGAGGATGTGCCGGGCTACGGAACTTCCGGACATGTTGAAAAAATTGGAGATGCCGCAAAGGGCAAGGTATTATTTAATGATCCAAAATTAGGCAACGGCACAACTGGTAAATCATGCAACTCATGCCATCCAAATGGAAGAAACCTTGAACATGCAGGTGAAAAAACAGCATTTAACATTATGGGCAAAAAACAGGGCAGCCTTGAGGAAGCTGTGAATATCTGTATCGAAATGCCTCTCAAGGGGAAAGCTATTGATCCCAAGGGACAGGATATGAAGGATATTGTTTCCTATATAAAATCGCTGAAGAAATAAAGCCTCATGCTTCACTCATCTCTGAAAATTGACTTAATAAAATTGGTGAGCTATCCTTTCTGCAAATGGATACAAAAGTCGTTGCCACCAACAAAAAAGCGTATCATGACTACACAATACTGGAGACCTATGAGGCCGGGATATCGCTCGTGGGGACTGAGGTCAAGTCATTAAGGGAGGGAAAGGCAAACCTGAAAGAGAGCTATGTCCTTGTTAAGGAAGGCGAGGCTGTTCTTCTTAACTGTCATATCAGCCCGTACAGCCACGGCAATATCAACAACCATGACCCGTTAAGAACGAGAAAGCTGCTTCTTCACAAGAAAGAGATAGAAAGGCTGTGGGGCAGGATCAGGGAGGCGGGGCTGACGGTCGTACCGCTTAAGCTCTATTTCAGCAAAGGTAAAGCTAAATTAGAGATCGGACTTGCAAAAGGCAAGAGACAGTATGAAAAGAGAGATACGATAAAGAAGAAAGAGGCAGACAGGGAGATTCAGCGCCATTTAAAAAGGGATAAGTAGTTGAACGAAAAACACTAAACTGAAACTTATTTGTCCGTCAGCGCCTCAAGGCCCGGCAGCCCCTTGCCTTCAAGAAGTTCAAGAGATGCGCCTCCTCCGGTCGAGATAAATGACATGCTTTCAGAAACTCCCGCCCTGTTAACGGCAAGCGCGGTATCTCCTCCACCAACTATGGTCAAAGCATAAGCGTCTGCAACAGAACGTGCAACCGCAAATGTGCCGCGGGAGAATGCATCCACCTCAAAAACGCCCATAGGGCCGTTCCACAGGATGGTCTTTGCGTTTCCAAGCGCCTCTGAAAAGAGCTTTGCGGAAGCAGGGCCTATATCAAGCCCCTTCCATCCGTCCGGTATCTCCTGAGTGGTGACAACCTTTGCCTCTGCGCCGGGCTCCATGCTCTGAGCGATGACACAGTCTACCGGTATATAAAACTTAATGCCTTTTGACAGGCAATTTCTCCTGATATCTTTGGCAAGGTCAAGCATATCATTCTCAACAAGCGAATCTCCGACAGGATGCCCTAACGCCTTTAAAAATGTATACGCCATCCCGCCGCCTACGATAACTTTATCAACCTTGTCCGCAAGATTTTCTATGACGCCGATCTTTCCTGAAACCTTTGCCCCGCCAAGGATGGCCACAAAAGGCCTTACCGGACGGTTAATGACGCCCTGAAGATACTCTATCTCTTTCTGAAGAAGGAAGCCTGCTGCAGAAGGAAGATGTTTTGCGATACCTGTTATAGAACCATGCGCCCTGTGGGCAGCGCCGAATGCGTCATTAACAAAATAATCCGCGAGCCTTGCAAGGGCGCTGCCGAACTCATCATCATTATCCTCCTCCCCTTTATGAAACCTCAGGTTCTCAAGAAGGATAATATCGCCCTCAGCCATCTTCCCGACAGCAGCTTCGACTTCCGGCCCCACGCATTCCTCTATAAATGTCACCTCTTTCTTTATCAGGCGCTGGAGCCTTCTGGCAACAGAGGCAAGGCTGTAGCGTTTATCCTCGCTTCCTTTAGGCCTTCCGAGATGCGATGCAAGGATTATCTTTGCCCCTTCGTCAATAGCATAATTTATCGTCGGGAGCGCGGAACGTATCCTCGTGTCGTCTGTAATGTTGAGATCCTTATCCAGAGGCACGTTAAAATCAACGCGTATGAAGACCCTCTTCCCCTTTATATTGAGGTCCCTGATGGAAAGTTTATTTAAAACTCCTTTAATAGGTGAATAAGGATTATCTTTCATGGCCGTAATTATTTTTTACCTGCTATATATGAGATCAGGTCAACCACCTTGTTGGAATAGCCCCATTCATTGTCATACCACGAGACCAGCTTAACAAAGTTATTATTAAGGGCTATGCCTGCGTTTGCGTCAAATACGGATGTGCATGTTTCACCAAGAAAATCGGTTGAAACAACCGCATCCTCTGTATAGCCGAGAATTCCCTTCAGTTCATTTTCCGATGCGCTCTTGAGAGCAGCCTTTATCTCATCATAGGTTGCGCCTTTCTCAATGCGGCATGTCAGGTCAACAACAGAAACATTCGGGGTCGGAACCCTGAACGCCATACCTGTCAGCTTGCCGTTAAGAGACGGGATGACCTTGCCGACAGCCTTGGCAGCCCCTGTGCCTGAGGGGATGATGTTCTGGCCTGCTCCGCGGCCTCCGCGCCAGTCTTTGGCGGATGGCCCGTCAACTGTTTTTTGAGTCGCTGTAACAGCATGAACAGTGGTCATAAGCCCTTCGATGATCCCGAACTTGTCATGTATGACCTTGGCGAGCGGGGCGAGGCAGTTTGTTGTGCATGACGCATTTGAAACTATATCCTGTCCTGCGTATGTTTCATTATTGACACCCATGACAAACATTGGGGTATTATCCTTTGAAGGGGCTGACATTACAACTTTTTTGGCGCCTGCCTGAATGTGCTTCCTCGCTGTTTCATCTGAAAGGAAGAGGCCTGTTGATTCAACAACAAATTCCGCTCCAACAGCATCCCATTTCAGGTTAGCGGGATCTTTTTCCGCGGTAACGCGTATCTCTTTGCCGTTCACAACCAGATTCCCGCCTTTGACCTCTACCTTCCCCTTGAACCTGCCGTGAGTGGAATCATACTTGAGCATATATGCCATATATTCAACATCAATAAGATCATTGATCCCGACCACCTCAATATCCGGACGGTCAACCGCGACACGAAAAACAAGCCTGCCTATCCTTCCAAATCCGTTGATACCTACACGTATAGCCATTCCTTCCTCCTGGTGTTTTTATTTATATAATAATAGCTGATATTTTAAGTGCCTGTTAATAAATCTTACAATATAACAATGCTGATTTAAAGGGATATATCAAAAAATTCTGAAAGAGTTTTTGGGGAGAATTATACTTCCATTATCTCCGCCTCTTTGTGTTTGATGATCTCGTCAACCCTCTTAATAAAAGAATCCGTGACCTTCTGCACATCCTCAATGGAGCGTTTGGTATCGTCTTCGCTCAGGTGCTTATCTTTTTCCAGCTTCTTCATCTCATCATTGCCGTCACGGCGTATATTCCTGAGCGCGACCTTTGCCTCTTCTCCCTTTTTATGGGCATTCTTGACGATCTCTTTCCTCCGCTCCTCTGTAAGCTGGGGAACTGACAGCCTTATTATCTTTCCATCGTTGGAAGGATTGAGCCCGAGATCAGACTTCTGAATAGCCTTCTCTATCTCAGGGATCATCTTGACATCCCAGGGCTGGATCGTGATCGTCCTGCTTTCAGGAACGCTTAATGTAGCAACGTGGCTTAAGGGAGCCGGTGTTCCGTATGAATTAACAAGTACACCGTCAAGTACAGATATGGACGCCCTGCCGGTCCTGATACTGGCCAGATCCTTTTTTAAGGCATCCAGAGTCTTCTCCATCCTCTCAGTTATTATTTTTTTTGCCTTTTGTTCCATAAGCCTCTCCCCCCCTGACCAAGGTGCCGATTTTTTTGCCTTCAAGGATCTTTTTTATGTTGCCTCTCTTTAGCAGGCTGAACACAATTATTGGAAGATTATTATCTTTACATAGAGATATGGCTGTGGAGTCCATCACTTTGAGCTCTTTATTAAGCACATCTCTGTATGATATCTCTGAGAATTTTTTCGCCGAGGGGTTCTTCACCGGATCACTGCTGTAAACACCGTCTACCTTTGTCGCCTTCATGATCACATCCGCATCTATCTCAACCGCCCTCAAAGCAGCTGCGGTGTCGGTTGTGAAATAAGGATTGCCGGTGCCGGCGGCAAAGATCACACACCTCCCTTTTTCAAGGTGCCTGACCGCTTTTCTCCTGATGTAAGGCTCTGCAAGCTCATGCATCTCTATCGCGGTCTGAAGCCTTGTGGGCACGCCGGACTTTTCAAGCGCGTTCTGAAGGGCCAGCGAGTTGAGCACGGTAGCGAGCATCCCCATGTAATCCGCAGTGGTCCTCTCCATCCCCTCTGAACTGGCCTCAAGCCCCCTGAATATGTTGCCGCCTCCGATAACTATGGCAAGTTCGACTCCGGAGGCTGAGATATCCTTCAGCTCCTTTGCTATGGAAAGGAGCATCTTCTGGTCTATTCCAAAAGCCTTGCTGCCCATAAGGGCCTCGCCGCTTAATTTCAACAATACACGCTTGTACAGTACTCGTGCCATATTAGAATTAACACACTACCTGAGCTGAGAGGCTACCTCTTCAGCGAAATTTTCCTTCTTCTTCTCGATACCTTCACCTACCTGAAACTTGGCAAATCTGTTGATGGCGGCTCCGTTGAGAATATCTTTGACCTTCTGTTTGCCGTCAGGATCCTTGATAAAGAGCTGTTCAAGAAGGCATGTCTCTCCGAAAAATTTCTCCAGCTTGCCCTCAACTATTTTGCCGACAACATTGGCAGGCTTGCCGGATTCCTTCACCTGAGCTTCAAAAATAGCGCGCTCCCTGTCAAGATCCTCGGCAGGCACTGTCTCACGGCTCAGATAAAGCGGGTTAGCGGCCGCTATCTGCATTGCGATGTCTCTGCCCATCTGTTCGTCTCCCCCTGAATAATCAACTATGACGCCGATACGCGTGCCGTGCAGGTATGAGGCGATCTTGCCGTTTGTTTCAAATCGGACAAACCTGCGGACAGAGAGATTCTCGCCTATCTTCTGAATAAGCTCCTGCCGCCTCGCCTCTACAGTTATGTTTCCCAGCGGCGAGTTCGAAAGACTTTCAATGTCAGCCGGATTCTGCGTTGAGACAAGCCCGGCGATCTCTCCGGCGAATTTCTGGAACTCCTCATTTTTCGAGACAAAATCAGTCTCGCTATTGACTTCGACAAGAACACCGGTTGTGCCGGTGACATTGAGTGCGATTATTCCTTCTGCCGTGATGCGCCCTGCTTTTTTGGCTGCAGCGGCGAGCCCTTTTTGACGGAGAAGGTCTATTGCCTTTTTAAGATCACCGCCGCTTTCAGTAAGCGCTTTTTTGCACTCCATCATGCCCGCGCCGGTCTGCTCTCTAAGTTCCTTAACATCACTCGCGCTTATGCTCATTCTGATACTTCCTCCTTCTCTGCCTCTTCTACTTCTATCTCTGAGTCCTTTTCCCTCGCAGCCTTTTTCTCTGATAATTCTTTTTCCGCAGCAGCTTTTGAAGCAGCCATCTTTTCTTTGGCCTCGTTTGCGGCTTTATTGTATATTTCCCTGCCCTCAATAACCGCGTCAGCCATTCTGGCAGTTATCAGCTTGATCGCCCTTATGGCATCATCATTCCCCGGAATGACAAGATCGATTTCATCAGGGTCACAGTTAGTATCCACAACAGCGATTATCGGAATTGAAAGTTTTTTCGCCTCTGCAACAGCTATCCTCTCCTTTTTGGGATCAATGATAAACATTGCGCCGGGGAGTGTGTGCATGTCCTTAACCCCTATAAGGTTCTTCTCAAGGCGGATCCTCTCTTTTTCATACTTGGCGACCTCTTTCTTGGTAAGGAGGCTGTATGTCCCGTCTTCCTTCATCTTCTCTATCTTCTTCAGTTTCTCGATGCTCTGCTTGATGGTCTTGAAGTTGGTCAGAACGCCGCCGAGCCAGCGCTGGTTTATATAGTAGCATCCGGCCCTTTGAGACTCTTCCGTGACCACATCCTGCGCCTGCTTCTTTGTCCCTACAAAAATGATGGATTCGCCGGCGCTGGAAAGCTCCTTGATAAAGTTGTACGCGTCATCCAGCATCTTGATCGTCTTCTGAAGATCAATGATGTAAATCCCGTTGCGGGCCCCGAAAATATACTTCTTCATCTTCGGGTTCCACCTTTTTACCTGATGCCCGAAATGGACACCTGACTCCAACAGCTCTTTCATTGTTACTACCATGTGTGTGCCTCCTTAGTTTTTTTCCTCCGTCCTTTCCCTCTTCATTCCGATTTATCGGAACACTAAAAGAGAGAATATTGGGTGGACGTGTGTATTTGCCGGGAAAGACCGGCTTATCCCGAACTTGTAGTAGCCTATCATATATAAGCCTTTTATATCAATAGGTTATTAGAGCAGGGCAATCGTTTTTAAAAAAAACAGCCATTACCCGGAAGGCAAAATGAATTTAAAAACATACGGGGATTTGGGAGTTCCTATTACAACAATGCTCCCGTTTTTAAGAGGATAATATTCTGCTTCGTGAGGTTTGCCGATATTATGACCGTCGACAGTTGTGCCGCACGAACTGTTGAGATCCATAATTTCATAAGTATCATCTTCTTTTTTTTCGATCTGAATATGCTCCCTTGAAATATTCAGATGCTTGCCGTTATCGATCAGATAACAGTCATTATTCGGAGAGTTCCCGGGATTTCGGCGGTCGAATGCAAGCCCATTGCCGCTGTTTATTATCCCGCTCCTGGATTGGCGCCCGATGCGGAAAGGAAATTTATTTATTTGTATCTCACTTTCCGTGATAGAATTCCGGGCTTCTTCTGTTAATGGATGTAAAACAGGTACCGGCTTGTTCAATTAATTTTCTCCCAATGTGTTTAAATGGTTTAGTAATGTTTAAAAATCAACTATAAGCCTTATCAGTTCTTGCTAATGCCGATCATCTGAAGCAGTTCCTGATAGGATATTATCTTTATGCCAAGCTTTTCAGCTTTGGCAAGCTTTGACCCGGCATTTTCACCTGCAACGAGAAAGTCCGTACTTTTTGAGACAGAGCCGGAAGCATGTCCTCCCATCTTGTCTATCTGCTCTTCGATCTCATCACGGGGAATAGGCATGGTGCCGGTAATTACAAATGTGAGTCCGCTCAGCGGCAGATCTTTCACATCTCCGCTGCCGAAATCAGGGTTTGAAATAATTAGAGGCAGGGATTTAAGGGTTTTCAGATTTTCAGGGTCATCAAAGAATGCCGAAACAGAGGCTGCTGTTTTTTCACCCATCTGTTTTATAGCAATGATAGTTTCAGTATCCACATTGTAAAGATCATTTATAGTTCTGAAGTTTTTTGCAAGCAGCTTTGCGGCGTACTCTCCGACATGGGTTATGCCGAGAGAATATATGAACTTTGCAAGCGTGGTCTTTTTGCTCTTCTCGATCGCATCTATAAGATTCTGAGCTGACTTTTCGGCAAACCTCGGAAGCTCAAGCAGGTCTTCTTTTTTTAATCTGTAAATATCAACAAAGTGTTTTATCAGCCCTTGAGAATACAGGAGTTCCACATTCTTCTCGCCAAGCCCTTCAATATCCATCGCAGCCCTTGAGACATAATGCCCGATGCGCTGCTGTACCTGCGCTGTGCAGTTCAAACCTATACAGCGGAATGCCACACCGCCTTCATCCCTTTCAACCGCTGAACCGCATATTGGACATTTTTCCGGCGGGCTGAAATGCCTCTCTTTGCCTGTCCGCTTCTCCTTTATTGCTTCAACAACATGAGGTATGACATCGCCGGCACGTTCAACTATAACCGTGTCGCCGATGCGAATATCCTTTCGCTCTATCTCATCCCAGTTATGAAGCGTGGAACGTGAGACAGTGACCCCGCCTATTCTGACAGGTTCAAGAAAGGCAACAGGAGTGATCGTCCCTGTCCTTCCCACGCTTGCGATTATATCGATTATCTTTGTGATACCCTGATGCGCCTTGAATTTGTATGCAGTCGCCCAGCGGGGTTCTCTTGTCTTAATGCCGAGGGCTTTCTGCAATTCTAAGTCATTGACCTTTATTACCGCTCCGTCCGTTTCAAAAGGGAATGAGCTTCTCTTTTGCTCTATCTCTTTGATGACATCAATGACTTCATCGATCCCTCTGACAAGTTTAATAAGTGCGGGAACAGGGAAATGCGCTTTTTTAAGCCACTGGATAAACTCCCACTGGCTTTTGAAATCAACCCCTTTCACAAAACCTATTCCGTAACATGCGAGATGGAGTTTCCTTTTTGCCGTTATAGATGAATCAAGCTGTCTTATTGAACCGGCGGCAGCGTTTCTCGGATTTGCAAATGGAGGCTCGCCTTCTTTTCCCCTCTCCCTGTTAAGCGCCTCAAACTCCTTGATGTCTATATAAACTTCCCCGCGAATATCAATTTCTCCCGGCACTTCTCTGCCTTCTATCTTCAGCGGCACAGCCTTTATGGTCTTGATATTAACGGTTACATCTTCTCCTTCATAACCGTCGCCCCTTGTTGATGCCTTATATAAGATCCCGTTCCTGTAAGTAAGTTCCATTGCCAGCCCGTCATACTTCGGCTCAACAGTGTATTCAATCTCTTCGTCCGATTTAAGAAACCTCTTTACCCTCTCGTCAAACTCCCTCACCTCATCATGAGAGAATGCGTTATCGAGCGAAAGCATCGGTTCTGTATGTTTTACTTTTTCAAACTTATCAAGCGGAGGAGCGCCTACACGCTGCGTCGGGGAGTCAGGAAGGACGTAATGATATTCTTCTTCAAGCTCTTTAAGATGCCTGTAAAGACGGTCGTATTCTTCATCAGAGATTTCAGGGGAGTCAATTACGTGGTAACGGTAGCAATGATAATTAAGGTCTTTGACGAGTTCTTCTATCTCTTTTTTTGTTCTTTCAGAAATATCAGCCATCGTTCTCCACTATCTCCGCAAGAAACCTTAGCGATGAAAGGGCGGCTTCCTCTTTGTTCTCCTCCCTGTCTCCTTTCAGAAGCAGTTGCAGTGTGACAGCCTTATCTTTTCTGCAGACAGCGATAAAGACAAGTCCCTTAGCTTTGCCCTCAAGCACATCAGGGCCGAGGTTGCCGGTTGTGGAGAGGGCGTAGTCTGAGCCTGATATTGAACGGATCCCGTCAGCCATGACAACCGCTGTCTCCTCACTGACCATGCCGAACTTCCTTATGGTTTCGGGTGATACATGCAGTATATCCTTCTTTGCTTCTTCAGAATATGAGACAACCCCTGCCTTAAAAAACAGGCTTGCACCGGAGAGCGAGGTGATAAGGTGGCTGATAAGCCCGCCTGTGCATGATTCAGCTACGGCAAGGCTCAATCCTTTATCCCTGAAAAGCTTGTGAACCCTCTGCGCAACATCTAAAAGATCCTGTTTCATAAGTGCCATTTTAACATTTTATCATGCAAGAACATAGCAACAAAAAAAGGACTCACGGAAAACCGTAAGTCCTTGATTGTTATTGGTAGCGGGGGCCGGATTTGAACCGACGGCCTTCGGGTTATGAGCCCGACGAGCTACCAGACTGCTCCACCCCGCGACATACTTAAATTACTTTAATGCCTCTGAAAAGTCAAACAGGCTATTCTTTTTCCTCGTTGTAACAAAAGACAGGCATGTGCAGGACATTGCTCATAAACGTCTTTGTCCTTTCGTGCTGCGGATCAACAAAAATATTAGGCGGTACGCCGATCTCGACTATCTCGCCATTGTCCATGAAGACAACCCTGTTGGCAACCTGCTGCGCAAAGGCCATCTCATGGCTTACAACAACCATCGTCATTCCCTCTTCCGCAAGCGAGACCATGACGTCCAGAACCTCGTTTATCAGCTCAGGGTCAAGCGCGGAAGTCGGTTCATCAAAGAGCATTATCTTGGGCTCCATTGCCAGGCTTCTTGCAATGGCAACTCTCTGCTGCTCCCCGCCTGAAAGCTGAACAGGATAGCTGTCGCGCTTATGAGCCAGCCCCACCTTTTCGAGCAGCTGCATGCCCCTCTCCTCAGCTTCTTTTTTACTGATCTTCCTGACCTTGGTAGGAGCCAGCATAATGTTTTTTATCACCGTCATGTGAGGATAAAGATTGAAGCTCTGAAATACCATGCCGACTTCAGCCCTTAGGGCGGTAATATTTGTAGCAGGGTCGGACATATGAAAACCGTCAACAACGATATCGCCTTTATTGATAGGCTCAAGTTTATTAATGGTTCTGAGAAGGGTGCTCTTTCCTGCGCCGCTGGGCCCGCATATAACAACAACCTCGCCTCTCGATATCTCAAGATTGACATTTTTTATAACATGGTGGTCCTTGAACCACTTGTTTACATTAATGAATTTGATCAATCCTCAGGCCCCCTGATTATTAAAAATAAATAATTTGCGAGGTGCAGCAACTATTAAGTATTTCAAAGAAAAAGCTGTTTTGTCAAGGAGAAGCGCATGATCGCAAGACACTGTAAGATATTTAACAAAAACTTTAAAGCTCTGCTTTCAGCACCTTCACCATAATATCGCCAAACCCGGGCATCCCGGTATAAGCGCTTATATTCTTCGGGTCTGTCAGATCATTTATGTTAAGAGTGTAATCAGAAACATTGCTGAAAAAACCTATGCCTGAAGCCTTCTGTCCTCCGGGGCCAAAGGCGGTCTTGATGACTCCGGGCATGATCTCATCTGTTAAGAAGACCTTACCCTTAACCCTTTTGCCGAGAGGGTTTTCAAGGCTCACAATATCCCCGGTTCTTACATTCAGGCCTTTCCCGTCAGATGTGTTAATGGCAAGCACGGGAATCGATACTGCGCCTTTCTTAAAAGACAGCTCCTTATCATTGGGTAAACCGTAAAAAGTTGAAGAGCTGCCGATATCAGGCATATAATATTGCAATTTATCATTCAGAGGCTGCATGCACTCTGTCTCTGTCTCTGCAAGATATGGGCAGATAGTTGTCATGGTCATTGAATGATGCACCCTGCCGCTTATTAACTGGAAGGGATATCCTTTGTTAATTTCTTTGCATGACGAACTCTTCGGATTCCATTGAGGCTCTGACCAATAGAAGGTCGTCGGCAGGACGGTCCCAAAACGCCTGTTGATATTTTCGGTGTACCCGAATTTAAACTCAAAGCGTTTTGACGGCGTTGCCGGATAAATCCCTGACGGAGAGCCGTCAGCCCTTTTATACCTGTAATAAGATGAAGGCCATACAGCCACCCCGTTATTGTTTCTGAGCCATTTCACAGTAAGAAGCTCCCCATCCTTTATTACCTTGCTGCCCCATACAGCCATTGGGTTATCGGGCGTGCCCAATATCTGACATCCTTCGGGCAGGTCAGGGTATGGGAGAGGATCGCCTATATTGAAAAAACCCGGAGCCTCGCTGAGTATCTCGTTTATGAAACCTTCCTCATTCTCGTAATGACTGCCGAAATCTTCTGCCCGGATATCAGGGTCGCCATTTTTTATAAGCGCCCCGGATAATGCGGTCATTATCTCAAAATCTGTTTTTGAATCATGAAGCGGTTTGATAACCTGATCCCTTAATGCAACCTCCGGGCTCATTGTATAGACATCGCTTACTCCCATCCTTTCAAGATAACCTGCCTCCGGAAGTACGATATCAGCATACTTGCCGGTAACATTTATATGGGTATCAATATATACCATCAGCTCAAGCCTGTATTCACCGTCTTGGCCTTTTGAAGTTAAAGCATCTATCCAGTCCGGGGTGTTCCCTGCGCTGATTACAGGATTGCCAGCCCTTGTTACAAATGCCTTGACAGGATATTCATAGCCCTTGAAAGGGCCGTGCTTAAGCCTGACGCCATCTCTCATCTTTTGCGGCAGGTCGGTCACAACGCCCTTCCATGCAGCAGGATAGTCGCCGTACATATCTTTGTTCAATTCTGAGAGCATGCCTGCGACATCTTTGCCGTTAATATTCCTTACCGCTTCTTTTTTTAAAAATGCCTTGCCTGAAGCCTTATTTCCTTTCTTTGCCTTCTGCGAGTCTATGAAGACAACCCCTCCTGGAACGTCGATGTTTCCTGTTATAAGGCACAGGGCAGACATAATGATTGAAGTAACATCCCCGTTTGTATGATGGGCGGTTCCGTGCATGCCTATCTCAATAGCCGCTGGTTTGGTAATACCCAAAAGGTGAGATACCCGCTCTATTTTTTCCTTTGTAATGCCTGTCTTCTCTTCTGTCCATTCCAAAGAAAAGAATTTGTATCCGTTGGAAGTGTCGATCTTTTCAGACTGAAGGAGAAAGGCGTATCTGAAATCATTCCATCCAACTGTATATTTTTCAATGAACTCATGGTCCATGTACCTTCTGTCCTTATCAGAAGGGTCGTCCTGCTTTATTATGAAGTAAAGCATGCCTGCAAGCAGCGCGGCGTCTGCTCCGGGAAGGATAGGAAGCCAGATGTCAGCCTTTGAAGCAGAGCTTGTATGGGCAGGGTCGATAACAATATATTTACAGCCATTTCCCTCTTTGGCTCCGGGAATGCCGTTTGACATATAGTTGAACCTTGTAGCGACAAAAGGGTTGGAGCCGATGCTCAGCATAAGCTTTGTATCATGTTCATGCTTGAGGCAGGTTTTATTATCATCACCCCGGATCAGAAAAGGCCTTTGAAGGTCAGGCAGAGGCCGCTCATCGCCAAGCATAATGTTCTGTCCCCATTTGCGGTTGGGGTCACATACGCTTCCGTGGTTGAAAGTGTTTGGAGTGCCGAACGCATGAAACAGCCGGTAAAATGCTTCCCGGTCGGTCACATCGCCGACATCCAGAAAGACAGATTCAGGCCCGTGCTCCTTTTTAATGCTGATCAGTTTTTTCGCTATACGATCGCATGCCTCATCCCAGGAGATCTCTTCCCACTTATCTTCGCCTCTCTCTCCTGTTCGCATAAGAGGGGCCTTTATCCTGTGAGGAGAGTATGTAAGCTGCAGGCCGGAAGCCCCTTTTGCGCAGAGTGTTCCGTTATTAATGAGTGAATGGGGATTGCCGTATATCTTCTTCGCGACACCGCCCTGCACCTCGACAGATATGCCGCATTCTGAAGGGCACATGGCGTCAGCGGTGTTGATAAGATTGGCAGATGGTCTGGCTTGAGCTGGAGCCTGTTTTGCTGCCGCATTGGAAGAAATGGTTTTTTCGTCCAACTCATAATGTGTTAACGGCGTAAAGCCTGTCTCACCTTTATACAGATAAAAGACCGAAGGCCCTGTGTTCTCCTCAGTTTTGATAACAAAGAGGCTCTCTTCTTTAAGGGCTTTGGCTATCTCGCTTCTGCCGTCTTTCAGGTCGCCGAATATTATTGCCTTGCCCATACAGCTTTTTACGCACGCGGGCACTTCTCCGGACTTCACCCTTTCATGACAGAAGTCGCATTTCTGAGGCTCTCCTGAGTTTGTATCGATCGCATTGTAAGGGCATTTATCATAGCATTGCAGGCAGTTAACGCAGAGCTCTTTATTAAATACCACTATGCCGTCACTATTTTTTTTAAGCGCCTTTTCTTTACACGCATTTATGCATGGCGGGTTATTGCAATGGTTGCAAAGCCGGGGGATAAAGATTTTCTTTAGATCCGGAAAGTTGCCGGTTTTATACGTCTCAACCCTGCAGCGGAATGCTCCGAATGGCACATTATGTTCCAGTTTGCAGGCAGCCTGGCATGCGTAGCACCCGATGCATTTATTCAGGTTTATCAACATGCCGTATCTTCTTCTCAATCTTGCCATAGACCTAATTTAACTTAACGCCCTTCAAAAGACAAATTGTCCTTCAGAAGGCATATGCGCTACTGAAAGTGATATATTTACAGCAGGTAAAAAGGGTGCGATTAAAAGAAAACCGAAGTTACTTCTTTAAGCCTGTGAATATAAACTTACAGCAGCCGAGGTCAAGGACCTGTTTATCTTCAGACAGGTGGCTCATCAACCTGTTTGTGATCCCATATATTCTCTGTGTTCCTTCTTTTCGTTTCTTCACCAGGCCGCATGATTCAAGGATCTTCAAATGTTTGGAAACATTATAAACCTTGATATCCAGAGTCGTTGCTATGTCCTGGACAGACGCCTCGCCGTTTAAGAGCACATGAATGATCTGAAGCCTTGTTTCATCTGCAAGCGTCTTCAGAATAACTGTCCACTTTATCGAAGATTTTAAATAAGAATCATCATCTGTTTCCATTTTTATAACTATAATGGTCTTTGAAAACAAAATCAAGCATATTTGCACAAATAAACACATATGGAGGGCCATTAATAATAAAGATCGCTGTTAAATTGATTAGAAAAAATCCTCTGTGTTATAATTGCGACAATTATTTATTTCTAATATTTTGATACTATAAATTAATATCATTTAAAAAATGCTTATCTATCTATTCTTAACAATATACTTTTTTATACTGATGACGGTATTCATTTATGCGTCGCACCGTTATTATATGATCTATTTATATTACAGGCACAAGAAAAACCAGCCTGTTCTGAAAAGTAAATTAGACAGCCTTCCGAAAGTGACTATCCAGCTTCCTATATATAATGAAATGTACGTTGTCAGGCGCCTTATCACCGCTTCATGCGGCATGGATTACCCGAGAGAACTTCTGGATATCCAGGTCCTTGATGATTCAACTGACGAGACAAGAGAGATAGCAGAGAAATGTGTCAATGATTTCAAGGAAAAAGGTTATGACATCAGCTATATTCATCGAGAGAACAGAAACGGGTATAAAGCCGGAGCATTGGCTGAGGGCTTAAAGGCTGCAAAGGGAGAATACATCGCAGTATATGACGCTGATTTTGTCCCGCAAAGCGACATGCTGATGAAGACCATCCATTATTTTTCCGACAAATCTGTTGGAATGGTGCAGACCAGATGGACTTACCTGAACAGGAAATATTCTTTTCTTTCACGTATCGAGGCCATGATGCTTGACGGCCACTTTGTTATTGAACATGCCGCAAGGAACTGGTCCGGCAGGTTCTTCAATTTTAACGGTACCGGAGGAATATGGAGAAAAGAGGCCATAGCTTCTGCCGGCGGATGGCAGCATGATACCCTTACCGAAGACCTGGATTTGAGCTATAGAGCTCAATTAAATGGCTGGAAATTCATATTCCTGAAAGATGAAGTTTCTCCTTCAGAGATCCCTGTTGAGATAAACGGCTTTAAAAGCCAGCAGCATAGATGGGCCAAGGGCTCTATTCAAACCGCAAAAAAACTGCTGCCGCAGATATTAAAAAGCAACCTGCCTTTAAAGGTAAAGGTTGAAGCATTTTTTCATCTTACAAACAATTTCTCTTATCTGCTTATGCTTGTGCTTTCTATATTGATGTATCCATCCATGGTTGCAAGAATAAATTTAGGGTGGTTCAAGATGCTTGTAACCGATGTCCCTTTTCTATTTGTAGCAACAGTCGGCATATCCTTTTTCTACATATGTTCACAAAGAGAAGCATATAATGACTGGAGGTCGAGATTGGTCTACCTCCCCATGTTAATGTCACTTGGGATCGGGCTTTCCGTCAATAACTCAAAAGCTGTATTAGAGGCCATCTTTAATAAAGAGACGGAATTTAAAAGAACTCCCAAATATATGATAGAAGATAACAACGACCGGTGGGCCAATAAAAAATACAGGGTCAATTTAAGCCTGCTTTTCATATTTGAACTGCTTCTCGGGATCTATTTCACATTTAATATATATTTTGCTTATATCAACAAGATCTATATTTCCATCCCTTTTCTTATGATCTTTCAGATGGGATATCTTTATGTTGCCTTTTTATCTGTTTTACAGGTAGTATGGAGTCGTTTGCCGCTTCAACGCCTTATTCAAGATACTAAAAAAGAGAGAAAAGAAGCGGTAGCAGCATGACTTCATACAGTTGTAATAAAAATAAATTTTATTTTATAATTCTTAATTCTTGATTAATAGGGGGGTATCTTAATGAAAGATAAAAAAATTCTGGTTTTATTCTTCATCTTTTTCACAGGCTGTTTCCTGATCTCCAACGAAGCACTGGCTGCCTGGACACAGGCAAAAGGCCATTCGTATAATCAGTTATCTTATAGCTATTACGTATCTCAAAATAAATACTCTACGTCTACGCAGGGTGGCGGCGGCGCTGTTTACAGGGTTCCATCCTCCAAGTTCACCTCTACAGACGTATCTTTTTATACTGAATACGGTGTAGTCGACACGGTAACGATCTTTACATCCTTTGCATATAAACAACCCAAGTCTGATGATACCCTTAAATATTCCGGGGAGAAAGGCCCAAGCGGAATCGGTGATGTTGATTTTGGATTAAGATACAATATCGTCCCTAATCTTTTCACTGTTTTTGGCGGTAAGGGACTGTTTTCACTGCAAGGAACCGTTACTACCCCTGAGTTTTATGATTTCGGATTTCCCCTCTCTCATTTAAGCAACGGAGACGGCCACTACAGCTCAAAATTAGAACTTTTATCCGGCTGGGCATTGGGTAAAGGCTATCTGCTTTGCAATTTAGGCTATAAATATATGTGGGAAAATAACAATATCGATATTTGGGATACCAATAATCCTACGCTTGATAGAAGCCAACCTTACGATTATAGATATTCGGATCAGGTGAAATTCTTTCTTGGCGGCGGTTATGCCGTACACCCGAAAGTAGAAGTGAGAGGAAGCCTTGAATATACGAAATCAATTGGTAATTCATATGTCTCTGAAAACTTACTCAATGCTTACCGTACTGATTACGGCGGTCAGGCAGAAGCTACAGAAAAGGGCATTGAACCAAGAAACCTCCTTATAAAAGACACCCTTGGCCTTGAACCTGAGGTAATAACCCTTGGCGTAGGGTTAGCAATCACGACTTCTCCACAAACACAGCTTGTCTTATCACTGAACCAGGATGTCGGCGGCTTTGAGACCTTTTTCAGAACCAGAAACGCCGGGGAAGGAACAACATATGGTGCAGCATTTGTATATATGCACTAATTGAACTTCTATATATTAAAGAAACGAACATTTAAGGCCGTGTCTCTGTTCCAATGAGATACGGCCTTAAATGTTTTATGCAGGATTATCATCTTACTGTTGAAAATATTAAACATTAAAGAAAACAAAACAAAAACTTTTCTTCTATTATCAGCAGGCGCGCTCCTGCTGGTCTTTGCTCTGTATATCTTTCAAAACAGATATGCCTTAACCGGGATCTTCTTCCAGACCTTCTCTGCTAATAGTTTAGCGATAAGCAATTATACAAAAGCGATAGAAACGAACAAAGGGGACGCTTATTCCTATTACCAGTTAGGACTGATCTACAAAGAAACCGGCAACTATGATATGGCGGGAAAAGTTTACAAAGAACTGCTTCAGATCTTTCCCAATCATCCTGATGCCAATTATGACCTGGGATATATTTATAAAGAGAAAGGGCTGTCAGATCATGCAATTAAACAATATCAAAAAGCATTAGCAGTCGATCCCAAGAATGCTTATGCCCAATATGATATTGCATCTATCTACAGGCAACGAGGGGAACTTGATACAGCTCTCAAAGAATACGAAAAGGTTATAAAAATCGATCCGAACCATCCTTATGCCCAATATGATATCGCATCTATCTACAGGCAACGAGGGGAACTTGATACAGCTCTCAAAGAATACGAAAAGGTTATAAAAATCGATCCGAACCATCCTTATGCCTATTATGACATAGGTCAGATCTATGAAGAATTAGGGATGAAGGGCGAGGCGGATGAAGCGTTCAAGACACATCATGATAGAACCGACCCCAACTTCATCGATAGATTCCTGAATAAACTGACCGGAAAAGGCAATGGTTGAGCAGAAAGAGTTATATAATACTTTGAATCATGAATATCCATGTCATTAAATATATATCTATTAATCTCCTGCTCTTCTCTTCATGGTATCTCTTTCTCTTTAACAAAAGAGAAGCTCTCTTATTTATTGACAGGCTTATTGGAACATTCATACTCGGCCTTGCGCAGATAATTGCAACTGAACTTGTGCTTGGCATCATCTTTAAGAAACTTTACTCTGATCCGCTTTTTATAGTAAATATCGCCATATCTTCAGCAGTGCTATTACTGTCATTTTTTAGAAATAAAAACGGTTCTTATATAAAAAGTGCGGCAAGAGAACTAAAAGAAAAGATTTTCGGTTTTTTCAGAACGATCCGATCCGATTTTGTCTTGTTTCTTTTGTTCACCCTTGTCATAATACAGGCCTGCTGGCTGCTATTTCTCGGATACATCTTCCCTTCGTATACATGGGACGCGCTATGGTACCATCTGCCAATAGTAGGCCATATCATGCAGCGCGGTGCTATCATGGAATACCCTGCCAACTTCATGATAGACACATTCATAAATATTTTCCCGAAAAATATAGAGCTCTTTTTTCTCTGGAATGTCATATTCCTGAAAAGCGATGTTATCACGGACCTAAGCCAGCTGCCGTTTACTTTGGCCGGGCTCATGACAACTTACAGTATCGCCGTGAAGCTGAGTATAAATAAAAGATACTCGCTCTATTCATCATTCCTCTTCTTCTTCACACCCATTATAATTCTTCAATCTACAACTAATTATATTGATGTGGCCGTGTCTGTCCTTCTGCTGGTCACCATAAATTTTCTGCTGTATGAAAACAATAATTTCCATACCAGCTTGCTGAATAGCGAAAGGCAGCCTGGCAGGAAGGCTCCCATCCTGCTGGCCGGGATTTCCGCGGGAATCCTGCTCGGCTCGAAAGGTTCAGGCCCTTTATTTGCAATTCTGTTGTCATTGGTGATAATCACGCAGGAACTTATAAAACACCGGGGCAAGGTTTATGAAGCGGGTCCTTCGCTGCATAAGAATATATTAAGACACAGCCTTATCCCCTACATTCTCTGCTTCTTCATGCCGCTTCTTTTGCTGGGGAGCTACTGGTACATCAAGAACTGGCTGCTTTACAGCAACCCTGTATATCCCATGGAGATAGCGGTCTTCGGCAAAACGATCTTTAAGGGGCTTTATAAAGGAATGATAGACCCTGCCCCGGCCATGATAGAGAATTCCTCCTCTTTAGCAGGGTTGTTTTATGTATGGATGGAAAAGGTCGAATACTACCTTTATGATTCCAGGACGAGCGGGTTCGGCCCGATATGGTTCATACTCTTTCTGCCCGGCATAGCCTTTACATTCATCAACTCCATAATAAAAAAGCGGTACAACTGGCTTTTTATCATCATGCTGCTTATCATGGCCTTTGTGGCTCATCCGAGAAACTGGAATACAAGATATGTGATCTTCATCGTTGCGCTCGGAGCCTTATCATACGGTTTTGTCCTCGGCTACTTCAGCAAGAGGGAAAGGCTGCTAAGTATTATCGCGTTAATTCTTGCCGTATATACATCACTTACATCTAACTCACCCTGCATTATGCCGATAAAGATAAAGGAGTTCTTAAGCCTTCCGGCAAATGAAAGAACTATAGCCCGTCTCGCGCCGTTCAATATCGATCTGAACGCAAAGCAGGAGTACGGCAACTGGATATGGATAAGCAATAATATTGCGGAGGGCGACACGCTTGCGTACACGTTTGAGCCTCTATTTCTCTCTCCGCTATGGAACAGCGGATTTTCGAGCAGGACAGCATACATCAAATCTGAAAACTACAGCGAATGGCTGAAGATGCTGAAAGAAAATAACGCGACCTATGCACTGCTGCGGCAGTACTCTAAGGAAGATAATTGGATCGAAGATGAAAGAAAAGCTCTCTCAAGCATAGGCGGATGGTTCGGCAGGCCAAAGGAAAAATTTAAGGTTGTTTACTCTGATGAAAACTATAAGATAATGCAATTTTTAAAGGCTGAGAAATGACGGCTGACGAACGCAAAAAAGATATTCTCTTCATGGTCTTTATTATTGTGGTGATGACCCTTGCCGTCATATATTTCCTTGTGCCTGAAAGGGCGTTATTCATGGAGAACCAGTTAAAGTGGTGGGCGGAGTTCAGGAAAGCTTTTTAGGCTGCGGAATATAGTACAATTAATAATGATTGACAGATACTAACTTATATAAACAAGAAGCATATTCACAAGGAGGAGAAGATGAAACGTCTTTTACTGGCAGGATTATTGATCGCGGGATTATCAGCTGCAAACTCTTACGCCCAGATGGGCCAAGACATGAGGAAAGAGATTGACAATGAAGTACAGCGCAGCCATATGACGGAAGATAAAGAGCTTATAAATAAAACAGGGATTCAGGAAGAAGGAAAGATGTCTAATGAAGGAGATGTCACAAAACATCAGGAGATGATGATGGGGCATGGCGAGATGATGAATAACATGAAGGATATGGCCTATGACATGTCTAATATGATGAACGACATCTCCCGCATGATAGGCAGGCTGTCAGCAGAAGAAAGAGAAGCTTCAAAAGAGAATATCAGCGATATGGCAAACATGATGAGGCAGATATGCTCTGAAATGACCAACATGTCCGACTCAATGGAAAGCGGAATGATGACAGACTCCGAGATGGCCATGATGAAGGGCAGGGTGATGGAGATGCAGGAGAACATTTCAGGACTGAAAAATAAATAGGTTATAATGGCTGACAAAGCCTGTCCTCTTCCCGATTCAGGGGAACATAAAGATGCTTCTTCCTTATCAAGAAGGATAGACCTTCCGGTAACCGGCATGTCATGCGCGGCATGTTCTGCCAGGGTTGAATCCGGCCTCGCAAAAATAAAAGGCGTAGAAAAAGCATCGGTCAATCTCGCGGCTGAAAAGGCCACGCTCATTTACAACCCTTCTGAAGTTTCATCAGATGAGTTCATTAAAACTATAAAAGGCCTCGGATACGGTGTCTCCTTCTCAAAGATCACCATACCTATAAAAGGCATGACATGCGCCTCCTGCGTTGAGAAGGTTCAAAAGGCGCTCGCATTTTTAAACGGAGTTATCTCAGCATCTGTAAATTTCGCCTCTGAAAAAGCCACACTGGAATACAATCCCGCGCAGGTTGGCATGAGGGATTTTAAAAAGGCTGTACGTGATATCGGCTACGATATTATTGAGGCTGAAAAGGGCGAGGACATTGTTGAAAAAGAAAAGCTGGAGAGGGGAAAAGAGCTGAACCGCCTGAAGGTAAAGCTCGTTGCCGGTGCAGCTCTCACAATCCCCATATTGGCGCTCATGCTTTGGGATAATATCGGAATGTCGTCAGCCGCTGCGATACCGATGCAGTTGAATTATCTAATACAGTTCATTGCCGCGACACCTGTCCAGTTCTGGGTAGGCTGGCAGTTCTATCGCGGCGCCATATCAGCCGCGCGCCATAGGACAACGAACATGAATACGCTCATTGCTGTCGGCACTTCCGCCGCATATATCTACAGCGTCACCGCGACATTCTTTCCGTCAATATTTGAGATCAAGGGATATTCAGCACATGTATATTTTGACACTGCGGCGACAATTATCGTACTTATCCTCCTTGGTAGATTTTTTGAAGCGCGGGCAAAGGGGAAGACCTCCGAGGCGATAAAGAAACTTATAGGCATGCAAGCAAAGACCGCGAGGGTAATAATTAACGGAGTGGAAAAGGATGTGCCTGTTGAAGATGTCGAGCCGGGGGATATCATCCTCGTGAGACCGGGTGAAAAGATACCTGTTGACGGAATTGTAACGGAAGGCTATTCATCGGTTGATGAAGCAATGATATCAGGCGAGTCCATTCCTGTCGAGAAGAAGAAGGGCGATAAGGTCATAGGCTCAACTATTAACAAGACCGGTTCATTCAGGTTCGAGGCGGAACGGGTCGGAAGAGAGACGATGCTCTCGCAGATAATAAATATGGTTCAGGAGGCGCAGGGGTCAAAGCCTCCTATCGCAAGGCTCGCGGACAAGATCGCATCCATATTTGTCCCGGCGGTCATGGTTATTGCATCGCTCACATTTCTCATATGGTTCTTCTTCGGCCCTGACCCTGCCTTCACATACGCATTCCTCAATTGCATCGCTGTTCTTATAATTGCCTGCCCGTGCGCGTTGGGTCTTGCGACCCCGACCTCTATAATGGTCGGCACAGGCAAGGGCGCGGAGAACGGCATACTCATAAGAGGCGCTGAGGCTCTTGAGACAGCGCATAAGATAACTGCCATAGTCTTTGACAAGACAGGCACGCTTACAAAAGGCGCGCCGATTGTAACAGACATAATAACAAGTGAAAAGTTAATAGTTAGGAGTGACGAGATACTGCGGTTAGCAGCTTCCGCTGAAAGAGGTTCAGAGCATCCGCTTGGAGAGTCTATAGTAAAAAAGGCAAAAGAAGAAAACCTGAGTCTTTCTGAAGTCTCAGATTTCAAGGCTATACCCGGACACGGCATCATGGCGGTCATTGACGGGAAGGCCGTTCTTCTCGGCAATGAAGACTTCATGGGAGATGAGAAAATTGATATCAACGATCTCAAAGATATCTCAATAAAACTTTCTGAAGAAGGCAAGACGCCCATGTATGTTGCCGTAGATGGAAAGGCAGGCGGTATCATCGCTGTTGCCGATACACTGAAAGAGAACTCTTCTGACGCGGTAAAGACCTTGCGCAGGCTCGGCGTCCAGACTATCATGATAACCGGCGATAACAGAAGAACCGCTGAGGCGATTGCAAAACAGGTTGGCATAGAGAGGGTGCTTGCCGAGGTGCTCCCTGAAGACAAGGCGAGCGAGGTAAAGAAGCTTCAGGCAGAAGGCAGGATAACGGCGATGGTCGGTGACGGGATAAATGACGCGCCTGCGCTTGCACAGGCTGATGTCGGCATCGCTATCGGCACAGGAACAGATGTGGCGATGGAGGCATCTGACATAACGCTCATAAGCGGAGATATAAGAGGGGTCGCAACAGCCATCGCACTTTCAAAAGCCACCATCAGGAATATAAAGCAGAACCTCTTCTGGGCATTTGCCTATAACATCATCCTCATCCCTGTAGCCGCAGGAGCGCTCTTTCCGTTCTTCGGAATACTGCTGAATCCGATGCTTGCCGCCGGCGCTATGGGCATGTCATCCGTGACCGTCGTAACAAACGCGTTAAGGCTGAGAAAGTTTAAGGTGAAGCAGCTCTGAATCGCATTGACTAATTTCCCCTGAAAAGTTACGTTAGATATCTCAAATCATTGGAGGTAACAAATGAACAAATTTCCTAACAAGATAGATATTAAATTAGACAACCCGATATATAAAGGTTCTGTGCAAAATCTCTATGATGTGCCAGGGCATCCTGACCTTATCATAAGTGAAACAACAGCCGGCGGGTCGGTCTTTGATGTCGGGACGATATTTGAGATCGAGGGCAGCGACCTCGGCAGGGCTGGATTCAGGCATCTTGTTTTCCAGGAGCTTCGGAACCATGAAGCATGGAAGACGGTCTCAGCATCTGTAAAGGATGAAACCGGACTGCTCGAAAAAATGCTTGCAGAATTTCAAGAACACGGTGCGTTTACACATCATGCAGGCATGGTGGAGCGTGAGACCGGCAAAGTATTTTCCAAAGGGTTCCCATCAGAGTTAAGCAATCTAACCCTTATAAAAAAGTATACTGCTGAAAGGCCTGACCTGAAGAAGGTGATGGGATGGCATTTTTATGATTACAAGAAATACCACTCAAAAGACCGTTATGTCGTTCCTCTTGAGTATATCGTCAGGCTCGGCATAACAAGCGGCTCTTCGATCTTAAAAAAGTTCAGCGCGTTGAGCGATTCAGACAAGAAGACTTATCTTAATGAACTCGGGCTCGATAAACCGCTGGCTCCCTGGACACGTTTTGACCGTCCTCTGGTTGACCTTACAACAAAGTACGAACCTGAGGACAGGAATATCAGCCGTCAGGAGGCGTCACTCATCTCAGGCCTTGACGGTGACACATTCTCCAATTCTCTGGTGATGGCAATTCTCGGCGCGCTTCTGCTTCAGCAGATATTTTCAAAGATGGGACTCAACTTGTGGGATCTTAAATGGGAGATAGCAAAAGACGGGGATGATCTTGTCTTTGTCGATACGATAGATACAGACTCGGTGCGTGTGACATTTAATCTTCAGCGCAATAATAAGACATATTTTGTGCACTTTAACAAACAGGCGATGAGGGATTACTACAGGATAATGCATCCTGACTGGATATCCGCTGTGAATGAATCTAAAAAACTTGCATCTGTGTCAGGCAGGCCATTTACTGAAATATTATCTGCCGGACAGAAGAGCGGCCCATATCCGGCCAATCCTGCTATTGATAAACCTTTCCTCAACATCCAGAAGGCGAAGTTTGAGATGATCCAGAGCTTTATTAAAAATCAGGGTCAGGATCTTTCTAAAGAAGCCGAGAAGATAGCCCTTTCAGAGATTGAGTATTATTCGTCTTTCGGCAAGCTTGATGAGTATGAGAAGCTGAACGCGGTTTCTTAAAATTATGGGAGTCGAACTTCCATAATTCTTTACAATCCCGCAAAAATGCCATATAGTTACTTCATCGGCAGTTGATAACAAACCGCGGTATAATTACTTTTGTTCATTAGATAACTGGATTAATCTATGCCTGAGAAACCGCAGTCCACGGATACAAGAACCGACCTCAGTGTCGAAGCGATAAAGAAGGCTTTTTTAGACAACCTCTTTTACCTTCAGGGAAAGTTTGCAAAGGTCGCGACCAGAAACGACTATTACCTCTCACTTGCCTACACCGTCCGCGACCGCATGCTTCATAAGTGGATACATACGGCTGAGACATATTTTGAGAACCGCTCACGCACGGTCTGCTATCTCTCGGCAGAATATCTTCTCGGCCCGCATCTCGGCAACAACCTGATAAATCTCGGAATATATGAGCAGGCAAAGCAGGCGTTAGATGAGTTGGGGCTTGATATGAACGCGCTGCTTGAGCAGGAGGAAGAACCCGGGCTCGGCAACGGAGGGCTCGGCAGGCTTGCCGCCTGCTACATGGAATCAATGGCAACACTTGAGATACCGGCGATCAATTACGGCATCAGGTATGAGTTCGGCATCTTCAATCAGGAGATACGGGACGGGTGGCAGGTCGAGGTGACAGACAAATGGCTCCGCTTCGGCAACCCGTGGGAGATACCGAGAACTGAAGTCTTTTATCATATAAAATTCGGCGGCAGGACAGAATCGTATTGCGATGAAAAAGGATGTTACCGCGTCAACTGGATATCTGACAGGGTTATCAAAGGAGTTGCTTTTGATACGCCAATACTCGGATACAAGGTTAATACCGTAAACCTCCTGCGTTTGTGGAAGGCTGAGGCATGCGAATCATTTGATTTTCAGGCGTTCAATATCGGTGATTATTACGGCGCTGTTGAAGAGAATGTGGCGTCTGAGAATATCACCAAGGTGCTCTATCCGAATGACGAGCCGAGCGTTGGTAAAAAATTGCGGCTTGAGCAGCAGTACTTTTTCGTCTCATGCTCGCTTCAGGATATGATAAGGATCTATCTTCAGAGGGAAAAAGATCTTGACGGATTCCATAAGAAATTTATCATCCAGCTTAATGACACCCATCCTGCTGTCGGCATCACCGAACTCATGCGCCTGCTTGTGGATGAGCATGGTATGGACTGGGACAAGGCATGGGATATAACAAGCCGTGCGTTTGCATATACAAACCATACATTGCTCCCTGAAGCGCTTGAGACATGGCCGCTCAGACTATTCGCAGGGACTTTGCCGAGGCATCTTGAGATCATCTATGAGATAAACAGCCGCTTTCTCAAACAGGTGCGCCAGATCTATCCGGGAGATTACGAGAAGTTACGGAAAATGTCCATTATAGATGAGTGCGGTGAACGGTATGTGAGGATGGCGAACCTCTCGTGTATCGGAAGCAGCGCCATCAACGGCGTGGCAAAGCTCCATACTGATCTGTTGAAGCGTGATGTGCTTCATGACTTCCATGAGTTATGGCCTGAGAAATTCCTTAATGTGACAAATGGAGTAACGCCCCGCAGGTTCATGGTTCTTTCCAATCCGAGGCTCAGTAAACTTATCTCCGAGAGGATAGGAGAAGGCTGGATAAAGGATCTGAGGGAACTGAGAAAGCTGGAAGATGCTGCAAACGATGCATCGTTTCAGGAGAAATGGCGAGCAGTTAAGAAAGAGGTTAAGAAAGAACTCGCTTCTGTCATAATGCAAAGAACAGGTGTTTCCATTGATCCTGATTCTCTCTATGACATACAGGTAAAACGCATTCACGAATACAAACGCCAGCACCTGAATGTCCTTCATATAATCACTCTCTACAATCGTATTAAACGTGACCCTTCAATTGATCTTCCTCCGAGGACATTCATATTCGGCGGCAAGTCCGCTCCCGGCTATCATACCGCAAAGCTCATCATCAAGCTTATCAACTCTGTCGCCAATGTCATCAACAACGACCCTGACATCAAGGGCCGCATCAAGGTCGTCTTCTTCCCGAACTTTGATGTGAAGAGCGCGCAGCACGTCTATCCCGCTGCTGACATATCAGAGCAGATCTCAACCGCAGGGAAAGAGGCGTCAGGCACAGGCAATATGAAGTTCGCCATGAACGGCGCGCTGACCGTCGGGACACTGGACGGAGCGAATATCGAGATACGCGAAGAGACCGGCAAGGACAATTTCTTCCTCTTCGGTCTGGACACGCAGGAGGTTCATGACCTTTGGGCAAAGGGTTATGATCCGATAAAATATTATGAGGCAAATCCGGAATTGAAGGAAGCCATTGACCAGATCGGTTCAGGTTACTTCTCGCCTGAGGTTCCGGGACTCTTCAGGCCTCTTGTTCAGTCATTGCTCTATCGCGATGAGTATATGCTCTTTGCAGATTATCAATCATACATCGAATGTCAGGAGAGGGCGGGCAAACTATTTCAGGATCAAAAAGAGTGGACAAAAAGATCCATCCTCACCACCGCACGAATGGGGTCATTCTCTTCAGACAGGTCTATACATGAGTATTGCAAGTACATCTGGGATGTGAAACCGGTTCATATAAGTTTTTGAACTCTTTTGAATAACGCCCCCATCAATTAAATAGACAACTTCCTGATTGTTGTCATATAATCTGATATGCCGTCAGTAAAAAATATTCCTGGGCCTTATCGCTTTTTCTTTTACAGTTTCGACTGTAATGAGCAGATGCATGTACATGTCCAGAGAGAGAATATGAGTTGCAAATTCTGGCTGGAACCTGTCGTATTGACGAGGAATCAAGGTTTTGCGCCAAAAGAACTTAACAAAATACGGGAGATAATTAAAAATAAGAAGAACAAAATAATGGAGGCATGGTATGAACACTGCGGTGAAATTGCAAGAAGTAAGAATTAAAGATGTAACCATTTCTAAAGACACTATTACAGCGCAATTGGTTGACGGCCGTATTATCAGCGTTCCGCTTGCATGGTCATGGCGTTTATCCGATGCAACACCTAAACAGCGGGCTCATTACAGGATCATAGGAGACGGGCAAGGCGTGCATTGGCCTGATGTAGATGAAGATATCAGTGCTGAAGGAATGCTGTATGGCGTTCCGGCTCCACGCCCGCTGAAGCGCAACTTAATACCTAAACATAACAAAAAAATGGCTACCAAATAGTTACAGCAGATGTGGTAAAAGCTGCGCCGCTGAGAAGGACTGAGCCTGTCGAAGTGCGAAAATCAGACAAGCCTTTTAGTCGTCATTCTCCACTTTAGCAAATAGGCCTACCGGCTAGTAGGCAGGGACAAGGGTGAAATGAAGCAGCATCTTCGAAAACAAGCACTCATAAAGAAAACGGAAACTTTCATTCCAGAGCCAACTGACATTTTCTCTGAGGAAGCAATTCGGCATGCTTTTGAAGAAAAAGAACGTTCAAGCGAACATCGTTTTGACTTACTTGCTTCTCCTGTAGCGGTTCAAACAGTCTTCAAAGCAACGCAAGACTTCAAGTCTCGGCGAAGTTTAGAAGTCACTGCAACAAAAAGACCTGAAGAAATACCAGATATCCCTCAAGGCACTCGCTTTCAGTTCAGTCGCCTTTGTGGGCACTACGGTAGCCTCAAAGCAAGTTCGAACCGAATAAAGAACAGGGAAGACTTAATTGTGGTGTTAGTATGGGAGGAAGGGCTGTTAGTAGGCTATGGCATAGCTGCCTCAAAGAATGACGAATGTGAAATCGAGATAGTCGATGTCGACTACTACTCTCGCCGGAAAGCTGACTTAGTAGACACGCTCCAGCTTTCTGACCAGTCTTTTCAAGTCGGAGTTGGTCACGTTGTGGTTAATGCATTAATAAAAGAGTGCCCTCGGCCTATCCACGTGGATGCAACTAATAGCAGTGCAAGATACATATTCAAGTCTCTTGGGTTCGTTAATGAGGATAAATCAAGCAATTTGTTCATACTGAAGATAGACTAAAAAAAGTATAACATGGAACCCAGCCGACCTCGTACCTCGGCGGTTGACCTCCATGTTATACGAATAATAAAATGATAATTAAGAAAAAAACGTGATTGTCGTCCATGCCTGCGTTTATTGAATTTAAATGAGTTTATGAATGAAAATTGAACCAACTATATTTCATTTTAATTGCCCTCTTTGTGGGGCTCATCCGAAGGAGCAACCCCTCATATCATATTTGGGGTTATGGGCTGTATATCAGAAAAACAAAATAGACAATCTTATCAATATATTTTTCCAATCATTGAAAGAGGTGTCAGGCGCAGAACCGCGATGGAAAACAAAAACGATGTACAGTACGCTCAATAACGAACTAGAATTGTTGAATCTTCTCACGACAAGCTCTGGTGAAATAAACCAAAATAACAGTCTTATTATAAAAAATGGTGATTGAAGTTCCCCTGCTTCAACGGACACAAAGTTTAGTTAGGCTGCTATATCCTCCAGTTCAAATGATACCGGAGATTTATATCCCAGAGCTGAATGCCTTCTAATTCGATTATAGAACATTTCAATATATTCGAATATAC